>CAITCX010000216.1 GCA_903890885.1 uncultured Dehalococcoidia bacterium | reverse complement strand
TGAGCCGCCACTTCAGTCAAAACCTGCGGTTTTACGGCCAGAACCACGATCTCTTTGCCTTTAACGGCTCCCACATTGTCGTCTGTCACCGCGACCTGGTATTTTTGTTTAAGCGAGCCGCGTTTTTCATCCGAAATGTCGCAGACCGTAATATCTGCCGCCTCCGCCAGTCCTTTGGCCAACACGGCCGAGAGGATGGCCTCCGCCATATTGCCGCCGCCGATAAACGCTATTTTCATGGGCGTCTCCTGTATTAAAATTAAATTTATAAATCGCGCACTTTTGGGGTTCAGGATCTACTCCCGGGCTCCAAAAATGGCTCCTCCCAGCCTGATCAGGGTCGCTCCCTCTTCGATGGCAACCTCAAAATCACCGGTCATACCCATTGAGAGATGCTCCAGTTTATATGTGTCCCGCAGTTCCCGCAGTTTACGGAAAACCGGCCTGGCCTGTTCAGGCTCTTCTACCATGGGAGCCACGGTCATCAGTCCCCGGACTTCAATATTTTTTAAGTTGGACAGGGTTTTCAGGGCTGGGCCTATCTCCTGAAGTGAAAATCCGCTCTTGCTGCTTTCCGCCGCCACATTCACTTCCAGAAGAACGGCAATCCTGGACGCAGCCTGCCGCTCGAGGGCCACGGCCAGCCTTATCGAGTCTACACCGTGTATTATGTCAAACAAACCCAGCGCTGTCCTGACCTTGTTGGACTGCAGATGCCCGATCATATGCAAAGTCGGTCTGGGCTGCAGACCTTTAAAAAAAGCCGCTTTGCTTTCGGCCTCCTGTACGCGGTTTTCGCCGAAATCGCGGACACCCAAACGGAAAGCCTGCTCAATGGTCTCAGGGGGAACCATTTTGGTCACGGCAATAAGAGTAATTTCCTGCGGAGAACGTTTAACCCGCTGACAGGCCCGGGCAATGCGTTCATTCACAGCCTCCAATTTAAAGCCCAGGTCTGCGTCCACGCCTACTTCACGACCAGGTTAACCAGTTTGCCCGGCACATAGATGGCGTTGACCAGCTGTTTGCCTTCAATGTGCGTTTTGACCTTAGGACTCTCAAAAGCCAGCTTTTTGGCCGCTTCTTCTGAGATGGAAACCGGCACTTCAAAGCGATCACGCAGCTTGCCGTTGACCTGTATCACCAGCGTTACCTGCTCTACCACCACCAGTGCAGGATCAAAGGCCGGCCACTTCTGGTTGTGAATGCTATAAGGATGCCCGCTTAGCGACCACAGCTCTTCAGCTAAATGGGGAACCGCAGGCGCAACCAATAACATCAGGCTGCGCATGGCATCCTGCCAGACTGCCTGAGTAACAGCGCCCCGGCTACGTACATCATCCAGGAAATTGGTGTATTCCATCAGGCTGGCAATCATGGTATTGAAACGGATTTTTTCAATGTCCTCCGTGACGCTCTGGATAGTTTTATGGGTCATACGGGCCAGATCGCGGTCGGCTTGAGGTCTTTCCTCCGCGCTGATTCCGGCACTGGCATTATAACCCTCCAGAACCAGGTTGCGGATACGGTTCAGCCAGCGGTAGATGCCGCTGATGCCGCTGTCATTCCAGTCACCGCCCCTTTCCCAGGGAGCGATGAACATCAAATAGGCCCTTACCGTATCAGCCCCCATCTGGGCCACATAGAGGTCCGGATTGACCACATTGCCACGCGATTTGCTCATCTTCATGTGCTGGGAAATAATGGTGCCCTGGTTGAACAATCTCAAAAAGGGCTCCCCAAAATTAATCAACCCGATGTCTCGAATGGCCATGGTGAAAAAGCGGGCGTAGAACAGGTGCATGACAGCATGTTCGGCTCCGCCGGTGTAGAGATCTACGGGCATCCAGTATTTGACCATTTCCGGACTGAAGGCCGCCTTATCGTAGTGCGGGCTGGTGTAGCGAAAAAAATACCAGGAAGAACACATAAAGGTGTCCAGCGTATCTGTTTCCCTTTTGGCCGGACCGCCGCAGGCAGGGCAGACGGTATTGACGAATTTCTCATTATTCTTCAATGGAGATTCGCCCGTGGGCTTAAATTCAGCATCTTCCGGCAGTTCCACCGGCAGGTCTTTCTCAGGCACTGCCACAGCTCCGCACTTGGAACAGTAAATAATCGGAATGGGCGCCCCCCAATAACGCTGGCGGGAGATCAACCAGTCGCGCAGTTTATAGCTGACGGTGGCTTTGCCCCAACCTTTTTGCTCCAGGTAAGAGGTGACAGCCTTGATGCCTGCCAGATTGAGGCTACCGTCAAACTGTCCAGAATTAACCATCAGGCCTTCTTCAACGTAGGCCTCTTTTAACTCTTCGCCTTTCCAATCGGGCGGAGAGATTACAACTTTAATAGGCAGATCATATTTTTTAGCAAACGCGAAATCGCGGGTATCGTGAGCAGGCACAGCCATCACTGCCCCGGTGCCATAGCTGGTCAGCACATAATCAGCGATCCAGATCGGCACTTTATCACCGGTCAGGCGGTTAACGGCATATGCGCCGGTGAAAACCCCGTCTTTTTCCTTCTCGGTGGATAGTCGTTCGATATCGGTCTGCCGACGGGTCTGCATGATATAGTCTTCCACCGCATTCTTCTGCTGCGGGGTAGTTATTTCAGCTACCAGCGGATGTTCGGGCGCCAGTACCATAAAAGTCACGCCGTAAACGGTATCCGCGCGAGTGGTGAAAACCCGGATTTCCTGTGCAGATCCGGCAGGACGGTCCAGGCCGAATATTATCTCGCTGCCTTCACTACGGCCGACCCAGTTCTTCTGCATGGTCTTGATGCGCTCCGGCCAGTCGAGGCCTTCGTGCTGCATTAACTCATCGGCGTATTTGGTGATGCGAAAGAACCACTGTTCAAGATCACGGCGGATAACTGCGGAATCGCAGCGTTCACAAAAGCCGTCTACCACCTGCTCGTTGGCCAGGACAGTGTGACAACTGGGACACCAGTTGACCGGCGCCTTGGTGCGGTAAGCTAACCCGGCTTCATAAAGCTTCAGAAAAAACCACTGTGTCCATTTATAATAGTCCGGCAGGCAAGTGATGACCTCCCGGCTCCAGTCGTGCATGGCGCCCATAGTTTTCAGCTGTTTGCGCATATTCTCGACATTTTTCATGGTCCAGACGGCCGGATGAATGCCCCGTTTAATGGCAGCGTTCTCGGCTGGCAGGCCGAAAGAATCGAAACCAATGGGATGCATCACATTGAAACCCTGCATCCTTTTATACCTGGCATGAACATCGGATGGCGCCATGGCATACCAGTGGCCGATGTGCAAATCGCCGGAAGTATACGGGAACATGGTCAGGGCGTACCATTTGGGTTTCCCGGGCAGCTCTTTAGCTTCGTAAAGCCTGTCTTCAGCCCATTTTGCCTGCCATTTAATCTCGATTTCCTGGTGATTATATCTATCAGCCATGCCGATTCCGTCTCCTGTTTTTTAAGTGATTGAACAAGATGAACAGGCGCTGCCCATGAAACCGCGCCAGTGGTCTTATCGAAATTATTGTAACAATAAAGGGTATACCGCGCAACCGAACAAGGCTAAATTCCCGAAAGGCTGGAAAAGTCTGGTTGCGGGACTTCACTGAAAGGCAATCTTAACAGGGTCTATGACCCTTACACGATTTAGATCCATGACAGTGAAGCCAGTACGTTTATGAGAGAGGTGTATGGCATAAAAAACATCGACTAGGTAATCAGGTGGCTCTCACCACCGGAAGGGTAGGCCTCGCAGTTCCGGAACCGTGGCTCATCATACTCCTGAACTTCGGCTCTGCCGCACCGGTATACGCAGCAGAAAAGTTAAGTATCTTGCGAGCCAACGTTATTAAAGTCTGGTTTAATAAGACCATTAGTTATCAAAGATAATGGCACTTCCCTTTAATGACGCCTCCTCAGAAAGCCTTGACCCTGAACGGCAAGCCTACGCACATTGTTAGAGTGATGCCGGTGTGTGAGCGTTGGTATACGCTTTTACAAACAAAGGAGGAATGGCATATTTGCCTTTATCTCAAGATCAGAGATTATTATTTGTAACCTATCATAAATAACCTTTTAAAGGGGAAAAGAACTTTCCCGTCATTTTGAGGTGCATAATCACCTTTTATTTCAGCCAGAACTTCCTTCTCAAATAAGGGCTTTTCCTCATTTTTTAAACAGTCTAAATATGGTTTCATTCCGGTACTTCTTATCCATTCTATGATAGAATATTGCGAATCCAGTATATGAAAGTAATCCGTTTGCCAAAAATCAACTGACCTATAGTCCAAACTCATCAAATCATAATAGTATTTTTCATCATGGAAAGTGAATAATTCTGAGCAGCCTTTGGTAGCTTCTTGCCAATTTTCTTGATTTGCCACTTTTTGAATTGCTTTGGCTAAAGGCATTTCATTAAACCTGGGAACTTGAATTGCTAAGACTCCCCCGATATTGGTAAGGTTAAAAAGTCTTTTAAATAGATCTTTATGATTTGGAATCCATTGAATTGTCGCGTTAGAAAACACAATGTCATATTTTGTATCTGATATATACTTTGATGCATCTGCCACTATCCATGTATTACCCGGGTAGCTCGTTTTGGCTTTTTCAATCATATTAATAGAATTATCGATGCCCGTTAAAACGGCGCCAGGCCATCTTTGCAGCAATGCCTGACTACTGTTACCCGGTCCGCACCCGATATCAAGGATTGATTTCGGCTGAAAACTGATCCCGATTTTACTAATTAAATCTATGGAAGGCTGCGTACGCTCATTTCTATATTTTAAATACAAATCGGGATTCCAATCATTACTTTGCTTCATTTACTTTTTTGTCCTGACCATTAATAACCTGACCATTTGGTATTACGATATCTATGATTATTCATTTATAGAAAACTTATCACGTTCATTTCCAATTGTAAAATAAAATTCTGGATATCAGGCTATCTGTTATACTGAATGGTATTTGTCGTATTTATTTTTGAATGGTATAGGAATAGGCTAGCTGCCCATCTTTCCTGTTGTTATTAACGTCTTTCGGTAAAAATGAATTTATGTAATCTACTTTGACGCCGGTGGGAGCCACAGTCACGTTAACAAAACCCGTACAGGGTAGAGTGACACCTTTGTAGACGCTGCTATTGGGCATACCATAAAGATAATCGGCAGGAGCCGGCAATTCCTGGTAGACGATACCGTCAAGCTCCTCACGAGCATAAAGATGGTCATGACCGTGGAAGAATATAGTCACATTGTTCTTGACCATCAATTGATGAATGGGCATGTCCCACCCCGGACGTTTTATGGCGAACTCATCAACATCGCTGTTAGTTCTTTTCCCACCCCACTCGAACCCCGAGGCCAGCCCGATTCCCCCGCGGTTGGTGCCGAGTACCTGGTGTGTAAAGACAAACTTATATTTAGCCTGGGATTCTGCGAGCGTCTTTTCAAACCATTTATACTGATTTTCATCCAGAGTGACTTTCCACAAATCGGTTAGCCTTGGACCTGCATCATATAAATAGTTATCCACACACACCGGTGAGTGCCAGTAAAAATCTATCACCACGAAGAGGGCGTCACCCCATGTCCAGGCATAATAATCCCGGGGTAAACCTACATTTTCCACCGGAACAGCATCACCGCTGTAAAAAGTATTGGGGGCAGGCAACGGGAAATATTTGTTTCGAGAATTACCCGAATATACCGCGATGCTGTCAGGAGTACCATTCAGCAAATATTTAGCAGCTTGCTCGTGATTACCGTTTACTAAATATATGGGCGAAGCACTGCCCACCGTGCCCAACCAATTGCGCTGGTTGACATACAGCTTTTCGACATTCTGCAAAGTAGGATTGGCCTTTATTTCCGGGATATCCACGCTGAAGTCATCACCAATGGTCATATAGAAATCGGGCTTTGCCTCTTTAGCATGATTCAAAGTGATATTATACAAATCCGGGTTAAACTGGATTTGGGTACGCTCCGGATGTGAATCGCCCTGAATACCGAAGCTAAAAGTGCTGCCGGGAACCCGCTGAGTGCGAAAGGTATATTCGGTATCTGCAGAAAAAGCCGTCTCCCCGCTAACCCGATGACAAACCCGGTAATAATAAAGCGTGTCTTTCACCAGATTAGAAAGCTCGATCTCTGTGGGTTGGCCTTGCGCTAATTTGACTACAGCGGAATTATCTTTGTAAATGCCTGAGTCTCTGCCGTATTGAATGTACACATCCAGGTTTTCAGATGCCAGTAGACTTACTGCAATATAATCAGCTGTTGGCCGTCCCAATATGATATTGCCGGGATATGGTCGGTATTTAAGGACAGCAGCGGTTGTTTTAACCGGGGTGGTGGCAGTTCCCGAACAGGCTACGACTAAGAAAATCAGTGCTGCGACAAGGAAAAGTCCTAAAAACCCAGGCATTGCAGCGGGTTTTTTCTTAAAAGGTATTGGAAGGCGGATAGAGTTTAATCGTTTTTCTTGCTCCACTGGACTACCTCCTGTAAAACCTTTTTCGCGACAACATGCTAGCTGATTCTAATAAAAATACAAGAATACTTCATAAATTAAGCCAACACCTGAGGTTTTCGCGAATACCCCTCAGGATCATCACAACCCTATTGCGCTTTCTCTGCCTGAAAAGCCCACAATGGCTGTTTGGTTGAGCGTAATCCGGTAAAACATCCCAATAATATACATAATATACAATAAGGGGTTTAAAACACGATACACGATACATATTTTACTTCCTGCTCTACTGGCAGAGAGATAAAAGAGGTATGAGGTGCAAAATGGCAAACCAGGATGACTCGCCCGAAAAAGCCGCTAAACTGCGGCGGCAGGCTGAAAAGATTGCCAGGGAAAGGCAATCCCTGTCGCAGATCGAAACCGGTGACCTCTCACCTGAAGAAATCCGGAAAGCTTTCCACGAACTGCAGGTGCATCAGATCGAATTGGAGATGCAAAACGATGAGATGAGGCGGACCCAGGCAGACCTGGATGCCGAGAGGGAGCGCTATTTTAACCTCTTTGAACTGGCCCCGGTCGGCTACTGCACGATCAGCGCCGGCGGACTGATCGATAAGATCAACCTTACTGCCGCCTCCCTGCTGGGTATATCCAGATCTGCTCTGATCACACGACCCCTTATCCTCTTCATTGCCAAAGAAGACCGGGATATTTACTATAAGCACCAAAAACAGCTCGAAGAGACCGCTGAACCGCAAGCCTACGAACTGCGGATGCTGAAGGAAGATGGGACGCTGTGGTGGGCGCGTCTGGAGGCAGCCGCAGAGCAAGACGAGGGTGGTTCTTCCGGCTGCCGCCTCACCTTGAGTGATATCACTAAACGCAAAAAAGTGGCTGATAAATTGAATGCCTCATACGCCAAAGAACATAAATTGCGCCAGCATCTGGAAGATGAAGCTAAAAACAGGATTCGCTTTATTGATGAATTAGCTCATGAGCTAAAAGGGCCGCTGACCCCCATCCTCAACTCTTCCGGGATGCTGCGGGAAATCCTTCCGCCGGAGGCAGGCAGTATGCCGCAGAAACTGGCTGATAACATCTTCACCGGGACACAGCTGCTTAACAACCGCCTGGAAGAGTTGCTGGATGTCGCCAGATTTGCCAGGGGAGTTGTGACCCTTAACAAGCAGTCCACAGACCTGCGCCAGTTCATCGAGCAGGTTGTCTCCCGCTATACTCCTTCAATCACCCGGCGCAAACAGCAACTGTTGGTTGATATAGCAGAGGATATACCTGCGGTCTACCTGGACCAATCCCGCCTGGAACAGGTCCTGGTCAATTTGCTCTCCAACGCCAGCAAATACAGCCCCGACAGCAGCCGCATCCAACTTACTGCCAGCCAACAAGCCAATGAACTTTTGATATCCGTCAAAGATGAAGGCATAGGCATATCCCCTGAAGACCAGGCCGTTCTTTTCCAGCCCTACCAGCGCGTAGGCCGGGACCAGCAAAAAGTTCAAGGTTTGGGCCTGGGCCTGACAGTGGTCAAACATATTATAGAGGCCCACGAAGGCCAGGTCTGGGTAAACAGTGAACAGGGTAAAGGCAGCACCTTCAGCTTCACTATTCCCGTGAGTTGTAAAGAGGTGCCAGGCCTGAAAACCCGGGAGTGGACTGCATGGACGACCGAAAAGAGACAAATATGATATTTAACCCTGATTGAGAGGATGATGGTGCAAAATGCCAAAACAGGATAACCCGCCTGAAAAGGCCGCCAATATGCGCAGGCGGGCTGAAGAGATAGCCAGGGAAAATCAAATCCTGTCGCCGGTAAGTAACGGGAACCTCTCGCCTGAAGAAATACTGCGCCTGGTCCAGGAACTGCAGGTGCATCAGATCGAACTGGAGATGCAAAACGATGAACTCAGGCGGGCGCAGGCGGACCTGGATGCCGAACGTGAGCGTTATTTTAACCTCTTTGAACTGGCCCCGGTCGGTTACTGCACCCTCAGCGCCAGGGGACTGATTGATAAAATCAACCTCACTGCTGCCTCCCTGCTGGGTATAACCAGAACTGCGCTGCTCAAGAAGCCCTTCTCACGCTTCATCTACAAAGAAGACCGGGATATTTATTACCTGCACCAGAAGCAACTCCTGGACAGCGGCCAACCTCAGGCCTACGAACTGCGGATGCTCAAGGAAGACGGCACGCAGTGGTGGGCGCGTTTAGTGGCCGCCGCAGCGCATGACGATGAGGGTGCTGCCGTTTGCCGCATCACCCTGACTGATATTACCAGTTTAAAGCAAGCCGAAGAAGAGCTGAAAAAGTCCGAACTGCGTTTCCGCAACGTGTTGAGATTGAGCTCTAATTTCGCCTATTCCTGTATCCCGGCCGGCCATGGTAAATACGTGGTTGACTGGATTACAGACGCCTTTTACACGCTTAGCGGCTATTCTGAAAGTGAATTAAAAGCCCAGGGCTGCTGGCTTTTTACAGTTCATCCTGATGACTATGAGGCGGTCTCAGAATCCTTGAGCCAGTTGAAAGCGGGGGAATCGGATAACCGGGTGTTCCGTATCGTTACTAAGGGCGGGCGGGTTCTGTTTATTGCTAACTATATGGAATGCCAGGCCGACCCCCAGGCGCCGGGTGGGCTGCGGATTTTCGGCGCAGTCCAGGACATCACCGCGCACAAGATATTGGAGGAGTCCTTACTGGAATCGGAGGAAAAATACCGCTCTCTCTTTACTAATATGCTCGATGGCTACGCTTTCTGTAAAATAGTGGTTGATGCAGAAAACAAACCGGTCGATTTTATCTATATTGACGTCAACGCCGCTTTTGAGACGCTGACTGGGCTGAAAAAAGAGGAGGTTCTCGGTAAAAAAGTCACCGAAGCCATTCCCGGTATCAAAGAACTCAACCCTGAACTGATTCCTGCTTACGGGGAGGTAGCCCTAAATGGCAGCCCCACTACTTTCGAGGTATTTTTTAAGCCGCTGGAAAGGTGGCTGTCCATCTCGGTCTTCAGCCCGCGCAAATACTATTTTGTGGCCACCTTTGAAAATATCACCGAGCGCAAACAGGCCGAAGAGGCGCTGCTGGAGAGCGAGAAGCGTTTCCGCACAATGTTTGAGGGTGCGCCTTTGGGTATAGCGCTGATTGATTCAAATACAGGGCATATTTACGAAGTGAATGCGCGTTTTGCAGATATCGCAGGCAAAAGCGTAGCCGAGATGAAAACGATCGAATGGATGACCATAACACACCCCCGAAGACGTGCAGAAAGATTTGGACCAGATGGCGCGTTTGAATGCGGGAGAGATCCCGGGATTTCAAATGAACAAAAGATATCTTCGCCCGGATGGTTCGGTGGTCTGGATCAGCATGACCATCGCTCCTTTGAAAGAAAAGAATCTGCTGCCTAAACGACACCTGTGCATGATTGAGGACATCACCGAACGCCAGAAAATAGAAGACACGCTGAAAGAGAACCTTGGAAAGCTCAATAAATCCTACCAGAGTGAACGAATACAGATCCTTAAGTGGGGTGTTAAAGACTACATCATCAAGCAGTATGATTTTCATTACCTTTTGAAAAGCCTAAATGAACACTTTGGTGTGTCAACCTGAAGCTAACGCTGCCATGAAAGTAAAATCAAGCAATATTAATATATATTAAGGGAAAAATCTTTATTACTGTAAGTTCGGCAATTCAGGTTTTGGGAGGTCTCACTACCAGCACTGGCGTATCTCCATAATGGAGAATTTTATCGGTCACACTGCCGAACACCCACTGCATCAGTCCCGTTCTGCCGTGGGTAGACATAGCTATAAGATCGATATCATGATGTTTTGCGTAATCGGCTATTTCGCTGGCATGGTATCCCATAGTCACCACCACGCTGCTTTCCAGGCCTTTCCTTGCTTTGATACTTGCGCTGACTTTAGCCAGGTAGGCTTTGGCTTCAACATCCCTGTTATCCAGGTTATCCAGCTGGATACCGGGGTTCATATCATACATGCCAGACCTGGTCAGAGGTTCCAGAACATGGATAAGAGTAAGCTGCGCACCCAGGTTGATGGCTAAAGATTCAGCGACCGGGATGGCTGACTCTCCGATTTCCGACCCATCCAGCGGTAGCAGGATTTTTTTTACTATTCTTTTTTCTCTCAAAGCAGCCTCGCCGGCTCTGGAACGCACCAGCAGAACAGGTTTATTGGTGGCTCTGAGTATCTTGGCCGAGACGTTGCCAAGCACCCATTTCTCGTGAGAAGACGCTCCCCGGCTGGTCAGGCCGATCAAATCGGCGTTTATCTCGTCCGAGTAAGAAAGTATATTTTGGGCGATATTACCGGTTAATAACTTAAAGGTAATCTGGTGGCAAGCTTCGATGCCGAATTCCCTGCCCTGCTCGGCGACCTCTTTGGCTTTTCCTTCCAGATACAGATACAAAATATCGTTATTTTTAATACCTGTTGAAGTTATCGAAGCCTTATCATTTTCCAGGACTCCTACCAGTGAAACCTCGCTATGGAATTTTCCGGCGATCTCTTCAGCATAAGGCAGCACCATTTCTGAACTTTTAGACCCGTCTAACGCGACTAAAATTCTCTCAAACATGGGTACACCTCCTGTCTGTCTGGCCATTATATCTCGCAAGGCATATGGCAGATTCACCGCCCTATTTTCATGATATACTACATTTTCACAAAAAGTATGTCCTGCCACAGGAGAAAAAAGAGAGGCCCAGGTTTATAAAGCCCAGGCCTTTCCTTTTTTATTCTTGTGAAACCGCTCTAATTTAGGGGCTTACCCTTATCTCCAGGTGTTTCCGGCGCGTTGCTATGTAACCCGCGATTCCGGCCAGACCCAGTCCGAGGAGGGCCAGAGCCGGAAGTTCAGGCACAGGGTTGTTAGGATCCCCTGACCCCAAAATAGCGAAGGGGGTACCGCCCAGGGCCGAAACCGGAACATCAAAGGATATGGTATTACCCGAAACAACTACATTACTCGCTTCCACCCAGATCGAACCATCCCAATACCAGATAGTCGTAGCCTCGGTGACAGATGCACTGGTAATGGATATATGGGCTATTGCCCCTGCGACCACACCAGAGGGACTCACTTTTATATCCAGGTATTGCGCACCGCCAAGCTGAAGCGTACCGCCTGATCCGCTGGGCTGTTGAGTGCCATAGTCCACGGCTGAAATAGTGACGTCGGCACCGGCAGTACTTCCGGATATTTCCGTAATGATAGTAGTGTCTCCAACGGTCTGATTGACAGAGGCTTCACCATTTTGATCTATTACGGTATCGGTAACAGCAGAGGTTAAGCCCACCATCTGTTCCAGGCTACCACTGCTTCCTGCAGAATGGCTGTCTCCGCTGTAAATGGCCGTAATGGGATGACTATCTACCGAAAGAGCTGAAGTAGTATAAAGGGCCTGACCGGAAACCACATCAACCGGAATGCCCAGATTAGTGCCATTATCCTGGAATTGAACCGTACCGCCAACCGGGGCCGGACTGACAGTGGCAGTAAAGGTGACCGCATCCCCGGAGTTGGAGGGATTGAGGGAAGAAGCCAGGGTAGTAGTACTGCTGCCGATCTGGCTGGGATTAACCGTAACGGTCATGGTATCACTGGCCGAAAATCCATCGGGATCAGTGACTGTAAACTTTATATCTTCTGAACCACTCCAATTGGGATTAGCGAAGATCAAGGCGCCCATGGCAATTCGACCTGTACTGTCCGAGGTGGTAGTAATATACACGCTGACATGCTGGGTATCGCTCTTATTCCAATCCAGGAGGTTCTTATTACTATATTGGGCATCAGTAACATACTGATCCAGGTTGAATTCGGTATAGTCGCCCGGATTGAGGACTATGTCCGGAATATGCGAAATGACCGGCCCGGCAGTATTTTTAAGTGCCAGCGCATGCATATTCCCGTCGCTGACACCTGTTATTCTGCTCAGGCTGTTAACTTTATGCGGAGTATTGGTATCAGTGCCGGCACCTTCAGTACCATTGCCTAACTGACCATAACTATTTTGACCCCAGGTCCAGATGTTCCCGTCATTATCCAGCGCGGCGCTGAAGCCGGAACCGGTGGAGATTGATTTGATATTGTTGAGGAAACCCGTGCCTCCGCTGCCCAATACCTTAACCGGGCTGGCAGAATAACTGGTGTTGCCCTGGCCCAGTTGACCGTTGGAATTGGCACCCCAGGCCCAGACCTGTCCCGTCTTGTCCAGAGCCAGACTGTGACTACTACCGGAGGATATGGCGACTATATTGTTAAGACCAGGAATCTTAGCAGCAAGCAGATGGGGTGAGGATTCGGTGTAGCCCAGTCCCAGTTGTCCACTGCTGTTGGAACCCCAGGCCCAAACTTGACCGGATTTATCCAGGGCCAGACTATAACCCCAACCGGCAGCCACTGCCACCGCATCGGAAACGCCCTGAACCCTTGACGGAGAGGAGGTATGAATGTCGCTTCC
>CAITCX010000215.1 GCA_903890885.1 uncultured Dehalococcoidia bacterium | reverse complement strand
GCCGTAAGAAACTCGGTTAGATCCGCCCCGGCGCAGAAAGCCTTCTCGCCAGCTCCTTTTAGAATCACCACGCGCACCTCAGAGTCGTCCTGGATGGCCCCCAGCACGGCGAAAAGCTCGTCACGCATGCGGATATTATAAGAGTTCAGGGCCCTGGGGCGATTGAGGGTCACCCAGGCCAGATGGTCGCTTTTCTCATAAATTACGGTTTCAAAGTCAGACAATTCCGCTTCCTATTTTCAGTTTCGAGTTATGCGCTTCATTTACCAGCGTATTTCGGTGGTCTCTTCTGTAAAAATGACTGTATGCCTTCAGTGCGGTCAGCGGTAGTATGCAGCAGAAAATAGAGATCGGCCTCCAGTCTAAGGGCTTGATCAAGAGTAAGATCCAGGCCCTGGATGACGGCTTCTTTGGCATAGCGCAGAGCAAAAGGGGCTTTGCCAGCCAATAAGGCAGCCAGTTTTTCGGCTTCGGCTGGCAGGTCAGTAGCTTTGACCGTCTTATTAACCAGACCGATTTCAAAGGCATCCTGAGCGTTGATAATCTGGCTGGTCAAGATCATTTCCAGGGCTTTAGCTTTACCGACGATGCGGGACAGCCTTTGCGTTCCCCCGTTCATAGGAAGGCGGCCTTCGGCAATTTGAGGCAGACTAAAGCTGGCAGTATTGGCCGCAATGCGCATATCGCAGGCCAGGGCTAATTCCAGTCCCAATCCGAAAGCATCGCCGTTGATGACAGCAATGACAGGTTTGTCCAGCGCGGCTATTGCTTCGGCTGGAGATAATGTATCAATACTTATATCTTCTGGGGTTAGTTTCCAACCGGTGCAAAATACAGACCCCACTGCAGTCAAGAAAACCGCGGAAACGGCCTGGTCGCCCTTGATATCAAAGCAAATCCCGGATAGTTCCTGAGCCATGGCCAGATCGAAACGGTTGCTATCCTGAGGTCTATTGAGGGTTATCCAGGCAATATGATTATTCCTGGTAAATAGAATACTTTGCGTGGTCATATCGTCTCCTTAACCCTATAATAATAAACCATGTGTCTTAATTTTTCTCGCAAAGATCAGCCAAACAACAGGTCCGGCACAGCGGCTTTTTCTTACAGTTGGTTTTCCCCAGGGCTACCAGCAAAGCATGGTACTCGTTAAAAAGGTGAATATCCGTTTTAAGACCTGCCAGAAAAAAACTCTGATAGTCGCTATATTTAGTGCCGCGAACACGAAATCCTAGGCGGTCGACTATGCGGCGGGTATAGGCATCGATAACAAAAACAGGTTTTTCACAGGCATACAATAAAATGGAATCGGCCGTTTCTTCACCAACCCCATATACCCCGAGTAATGAAGTCCGCAATACAGCAGGGTCAGCCTGTTGCAGATCTTCCAGGTTATCACTAAATTCAAAACTAAACCACTCCGCCAGGGCCTTGAGCTTACGGGCCTTCATGTTGTAATAGCCGCAGGAATGAATTACTCCGGCCAGTTCTTCCAGCGCAAAGCTTCTCAAAGAAGCCGGGTTTAACATTCCGGCCGTTTTCAAATTGTGAATAGCTTTTTCGACATTGGTCCAGGCGGCGGACTGAGTTAAAATAGCCCCGACCATGACCTCGAAAGGCTCCTCAGCCGGCCACCAATGCTGGGGACCGTAGTGCGCTAGAAGGCAAGTAAAGATCTCCAGCAATTTTTGATGATTAGGCCTATTCACTGCAATTATGGAAATTTACTCCAGCGGAGTCATAGTCAACAACTTCTTGGTGATCTGCGGGTATTTGGCAATGAAGCGCAACTCGTCTTCCACCAGAGGTTTATGGGATTCCACGTTAGCGTACCTGACCAACTCCAAAACCTGATTGGCCTCCTCTTTGGAGGAAAAACAAAGGGGGTCTTTCATCTTGCCCATCAGGTAGCTGAAACCGGAAATGCCTCCGTACTGACCGGAGCAGATTTCCCGCCCGGTTTCCACCTGTTCGGGTTCGCCACGTCCCAATTCCTCAAAACCGTACAATTCATAATTATGGGGATCTTTGAGAATACCATCGGCATGGATACCAGAGGCATGGGCGAAGGCATTAGCACCCACTCCAGGCTGGTTGATGGGAATGGGCACATTGAAGGCATAGCTGGCGAATTTGGCTATTTTATTAGCTTTGGTGAGATCTATTTTATCGCCAATCTCATATTTATTGGCGAAGTCCTTGGATTTCAAGACTGCCAAAATTACCGCGACCAGATCGGCATTGCCAGCCCGTTCGCCGATGCCGTTAACGGTGGTGTTAATATAAGCATCCTGGCCGCCGTCCATAGCCCCCTTGGCCCCGGCCAGAGAATTGGCTACGGCCATGCCCAGATCGCCATGACAGTGAATTTCAATGGGGGCTTCTACGGATTCGGCCAGCTTCTTGCAGGTATCATAAATTGAAAAGGGATTATCATAGCCCAGTGTATCGCAATAGCGTACGCGATCAGCGCCGTGCTGCCTGGCAGCCTGGCAGAACTTGATTAAAAACTTGAGATCGGTACGCGAGGCGTCCTCTGCATTGACGCCAATGGTCCGACAACCATGTTTACGGGCGGAATCAACT
>CAITCX010000214.1 GCA_903890885.1 uncultured Dehalococcoidia bacterium | reverse complement strand
GTTAGGGATGAAACGATATTTTTTTTCTGGGTGCTGTTTGTGCGTATCTTTTTTTTATTATACACCCATTGGTTGTCCGGTCAATCTCAGTGTTAAATATTCTATGTGATTATCAGTTCATCAGTCCTGTTATCCTAAAATGATTCATTTATATTACAATAATAAACAGCGGCTATTAAGAGTTGAGTGATAACCTTAATGTTTGACAAAATAGTTGGCCGCTTCACACAGGAGGATGCATGGAAAGAAACCGGGGAATACTCCTATTAATCCTGAACGTGATAGGTTTTCTGGGCACCGTCATTGTAAATGCCCTGGCCGTAACGCTGCCGCTGAATAATAAAACCACTTCGCAACTGTCCGATCAATATCCCAATCTGTTTGTGCCGGCAGGTCTCACATTTTCGATATGGGGAATAATTTACATTCTACTTGCGGTTCTGGTGATCTTTCAGGTTATTGTAACCTTAAGACGAGAAGAAGAGGGATTATCTGCCTTTAATAAAATAGGACCCTGGTTTTTCCTCTCATCTATATTAAATATGGGGTGGATCTTCGCCTGGCAATACGAATTAGTACCCCTGTCACTGATCGTTATGCTATTACTGCTGAAATGCCTGCTTAACATTTATAATAAATTGAATATCGGCAGGAAGGGCCCCTCAAGAAAAATCCAGTACCTGACTCATCTGCCGTTCAGCCTATACCTGGGCTGGATAACTATCGCTACTATTGCCAATGCAACTGCCTTGCTGGTTGCATCCAACTGGAACCGGTTTGGACTCAGCGAGCAATTCTGGGCAGCAACTGTTATCCTCGTGGGAATAGCCATTACTTTGAGTGTGCTAGCTACTAAAGGGGATATATATTTTGGTCTGGTCGCCGATTGGGCTATACTGGGAATTCTATTGAAAAGGCTGGCAGATCCCGTTCATGCTCAAGGCGTGATTATCGTCACTATAGTAGGGCTTGTTCTGGTCACCCTTGGAATAGTAGCTCAAATAACTAAAAAAAGGGTGTATGCAACTGAGCTTAAGGGAACCTAGTAAGCCAGAATTTCTAATTCTCTCAGAATAAAAACCTGAAACGAATTTTGTACGATATTCTGTTTTGTGTCTATAATAGATGAGTAGAAAAACAAAAGGGAAGTAAATGACATGCAAGCCTTGATTTTGGTGGGAGGAGAAGGTACCCGTTTGCGTCCGTTGACCTGCAACATGCCCAAATCCATGGTTCCCGTGCTCAACACACCCTTTCTGGATCATTTCTTCCACTACCTGGCCGGGCATGGCGTTAATAACATAGTTCTTGCCATGGGACACCTCTCCAGGCCCATAGAGGAATACTTCGGCGATGGCAGCCGTTTTGGAATTAAACTCACATATGCCGTGGAAAGCCAACCGATGGGCACCGCCGGCGCCGTCAAAAACGCTGAGCGATTTCTGGAATCCTCTTTTCTAGTTATTAATGGAGATATCTTCACTGACCTGGATTTGACCGCCATGCTCGATTTTCATGAGAAGCGTCGCGCCATAGTCACTATAGCTTTGACGCCAGTGGAAGACCCTACGGCTTACGGTTTGATCGAAACCACTTCAGGCGACAAAATCACCCGTTTTCTGGAAAAACCTTCCTGGGACCAGGTTACCACCAACATGATCAATGCCGGCACTTATATACTCAACAAAGAGGTCTTAAAACGTATTCCCGCCGGAGTCAACCACAGTTTCGAACGGCAGTTGTTCCCACAGCTTCTGGAAGCTGGTGAACCTCTCTTTGCTTTCCCTTCCAACGCCTACTGGATGGACATCGGGACTCCAGAAAAATATCTTAAACTGCACCGCGATCTGATGCGGGGTGAGATTAAAGGCTATCAGGTAGTGCAGGGCAATGTAGTCAAGATAGGCCAGAACTGCACCATCAGTCCGGAAACTGAGATTATCGGCCCGGTATTCATAGGCAATAATTGCGTAATCAACCGCGGCGTCAAAATCCTCGGCTCGGTCGTGCTGGGTGACGGCGCTTACATGGGAGAAGACTGCATTGTGGAATCCTCAATTCTTTGGTCGAATGTCCGCCTTGGCTCTAAGGTGACTTTAAGGGAGTGTCTTGTAGCCAATGATTCTCTGCTGGAAAACAACGTTAACGCCGAGAAAACGGTGCTCGGTGACCACGTGACCGTTAGTCGCTATTCCAAATTAGGAGCCGGCACATTGATCTGGCCAACCGCTCCAGCCAACCCGGCAACACCCGGCAAACTTTAACCGCGTCAGGGTTAAAAACCAGGATAACTAGTCTCCAGAGAGGTCTTTTTTGCCTTACACCAGATTAATACCTATAATTAGTGCGGTGACTGTAATATGATTGAACAACTGGAAAAATTAGAAAAACGCTTTAACGAGATAACCGAGCAGATGGCTTCGCAGGAAGTACTGTCTGATCTGAAACAACT
>CAITCX010000213.1 GCA_903890885.1 uncultured Dehalococcoidia bacterium | reverse complement strand
GGTGGCCCTCGAGAAATATCCAGAAACCGGCTGAAAACCGGCCGAAATAATACTCTCTGTATGCAATTCAACTTGTGTTTTACCTGATATTTGATTCAGCATTTAAACTCAACAACAGATCATAAATAATTTTCATACTTTACTTTTACCTTTGCATAAACAAAAACCCCGGTCGATTTTACTCGCCGGGGTCTAACTATTTTCTATTTACTGGATTACCCAGTACAACAGGGGACTGTCCAGTTTAACGCTTGGTGTATTGAGTAGCCTTTCTGGCACGCTTCAAACCAGGTTTCTTTCTTTCTTTCTCTCTGGAATCGCGGGTCAGTAAACCTAACTTGCGTAGTGCGATTTTAGATTTCTCGTCTACTACTACCAGGGCGCGCGCGATACCGTGTGAGATAGCGCCGCCTTGAGCAGCAGTTCCTCCGCCTTCGACGACGCAGGTTATATTAAATTTACCCATGCTCTCTGTAGCCACCAGCGGTTGCAGAATCCTGCGGCGCAACTCAATACGGGTAATCAATTCTTCATATGGCACTCCATTGACTATAATAGCGCCGTTGCCAGGCACTAACCTGACCCGTGCTACTGCTGTCTTCCGTCTGCCTGTACCATAAAAATAAGCTTGTTTTTCCACTGAATTCAATCCCCTTATTTTCTTCAAATCCGGATTCCGGTAACCGCAATCCGCAACTATCTATCTACTAACGCTTGCCTTGCTTTCTATCCTTAGCCTCTTTGATGGCCACGTGCTTGACCTCGGCTTTCTTGAGACCTTTCTTAACCACCACAGGTGTCGTGACGGCAGCTTGTACCTGATCAGGTCCCGCAAAGACTTTCAAACGCTTCATCATCTTATCATGCAAATGATTGTGCGGCAACATGCCATCTACCGCGAACGTGATAATCCTCTCGGGATGTTGCTCCATCAGTTTGGCATAAGAGACATTCCTGAAGCCGCCCGGATAGTTGGAGTGCCAGTAATACAGCTTCTGCACCGGTTTCTTGCCGGTAACCTTTATCTTGGTGGCATTGATAACTGTAACACAATCACCGACATCACCATTACGGCTGAACATGGGCTTGTGCTTGCCCATCAATAATTTGGAGATCTCAGTTGCTACGCGCCCCAGTATCTTATCGGCAGCGTCGATCACGTGCGTCTCTCTTACTATGTCGCTCTGTTTTACACTATAAGTCTTCATCATCATATTCTCCTAAAGGGCGAGGATAATTCACTTTCATCAAGTATAATCCTTGTGCAGGCACTGTCGGTCCTGCCAACCCCGGTTTTCTTGCCTCCATCAAACTTCGGAAATCGTTAACGGTGATCTTTCCCAACCCTACCCTGATCAGTGCTCCCACTGTGTTTCGCACTTGATGAGGAAGAAAGGCGTTAGCAGCGATATTAAATACTACTGAAAACCCCTCTTTCTCCACCCCTGCTGAAATCACCGTTTTTACTGTACTTTTTATAATCGACTGACTGTAATCCGTTATAAAGGATGACAGATCGTGTTCCCCCACCAGCAACTCGCAGGCTTGATTCATAACCGCGATATCCAGATCTCCCATCACCTGGTGGGCGAAAGCTCTCTGCAAAGGAGACCGCGTCCGATTTTGCCATATCAGATATTTATACTCGCGGCTAACCGCATCCTTCTGTATGTTAAATCCGCTATCAACTTTGTAAGCTGCTAATACCGCTATATCCTGCGGCAGGTAATAATTTAAACCTTGTACAATTCGTTCTTTTTCCAATCGTTTGGCGGTCCTGTAACATACCACCTGTCCTCTGGCATGAACTCCGCTATCGGTACGACTGGCTGAGATTACTCTCAACTTCTCGCCTGTCAACTTCAACAGGGCTTTTTCTATCTCATCTTGAACTGTTTTTACATTATCCTGAAACTGAAATCCGCAGTAGTTTGTGCCTTCGTATTCCAGTACCAGAACCACTTTAATGAGATCGCTCTTCAAATTCTCCTGGAAAGCCGGCACCTCACCTGTTTTCGCGTTTTTATACCAACTCGATTTGAACTATTGATGCGCCGTCGCCTAACCGCGTACCTAATTTAACTATGCGGGTGTAACCGCCGCTGCGCTGGGCATACCTGGGGCCTAACTCAGCAAACAATTTTGCAGCTACCTTTTTATCCGTAATAAAGGACAGGGCCTGTCTACGATCATGCAGTTCACCGGATTTGGCCAGTGTAATCATCTTTTCAGCCATACCGCG
>CAITCX010000212.1 GCA_903890885.1 uncultured Dehalococcoidia bacterium | reverse complement strand
TCCCCTGCGCCTGTTACGTGCCATCCGACTGGCGGCGGAACTGGATCTGGTAGTCCTTTCCGATACTGAACTTTTAATTCGCCAGTCTGCTCCGCTGATCATCCAGGTTTCAGGGGAGAGAATACATGATGAACTGGTCAGGATATTTGGGAACCTCCAAACAGGCCGCTTCGTGCGTTATATGGACGATTTAGGCCTATTAACTGCGCTTATCCCGGAACTGGAAAGCGGGAGAGAAATCGAGCAACCGCAGGAGCATCACTGGAAAGTCCTGGACCATGCCATTGAAAGTGTGAGCGCAGCCGGGTTCTTACTCAGGCAGGGAGATTGGCGTTACGGCGATTTAGAGCGTTTGCGCGAAATCCCGTGGTCGGAGGACCTGGACCGGTTTTTTCGCGCCGAGGTCGTATACGGCACTACACAGGCAACCTTACTTAAAATTGCAGCTTTATTACATGATATAGCCAAGCCGGAAACCAGGATACTGGACAAAGAAAGGATTCGTTTCTTCGGGCATGATCAACAGGGGGCTGAAACCGTTAGAGACATAATGGGACGCCTGCGTTTCAGCAAAAAAGAAACCGACCTGGTAGAAAAGATGGTGCGTTTTCACATGCGGCCAACCCAGATCGGGCATGAAGAGGTCCCATCTCCACGAGCGGTTTTCCGGTATTTCAGAGACACCGGCAGCGCGGGGATAAGTGTTCTGTTTTTAAGTTTGGCCGATCATATGGCCGCCAGAGGCCCCAACCTTGACACAGAGCAATGGCGCTGGCACGTCAATCAGGTGACGTTTCTTTTGCATGAATATTTTAATAAAAAAGAGACTGTATCCCCTCCCAGTTTAATAAACGGTCATGATTTGATACGTCTATTCAAATTGAAACCAGGTCCGAAAATACGGGAAATCCTGGAATCCGTTAAGGAAGCTCAGGCAGCCGGTGAGATCGGTACTCGAGATGAGGCTTTATCTTACGTTAAAAATCAGCTATTATATATAAAGCAAAATTTAGAAGGTTAGGGTGACTATGCGCAGAAACACAGAAATTACTTTCGGAATTATCCTGGTGGTCCTGGTTTTAGCCGCTGTAATCGTCTTTCCCTTGGACAACGGTTACCTCTTTAAGAAGCCCGTTCAATACGGCATTGACCTGAAGAGCGGTACGGAAATAGTTTTTAAGGCCGATCTTTCTCAGGTACCCGAAGGAGATAGGACTTCGGCCATGAATGCCGATGTCACTTCTATCACCCAACGGGTGGATGTGTTGGGCGTTACCAATCCGGTCATCCAGAGACAGGGAGCTGACCGCATCCGGGTACAGTTGCCAAATATCACGGACATCGAAAAAGCCAAGGCTGTGATTGGCCAGACAACCATTCTAGAGTTTGGCGAACTGGCGACTGATGACAATGATACCGATATCCGGCCGGAATGGAAAAATGCATATGGAAATTGGAAACCGGCCTACGGTATGTTAAACGGGGAGAAAAAAGCCCTGACCAGCGCCTATTTTAATCAGAATACCTATGTAAACACCGATAATTTGGGTAGTTTGCTTCTGATCTTTAGTTGGAATTCAGACGGCAGTGTGCTTTCTAAGGAGATCACCACCCGTTTGTATAACAATAAAAATGCCCAACTGGGCATCTTTTCGGGCAGTTCGGCCCTCAAGGGCGATGATGGTCAGCCTATCGCCCCCCGTGTCAATGGTATCATCACTGACCGCGGAGAGATATCAGGTTTGAGCCGGGCGGAAGCCACTCAGTTATCTGCCCTATTAAACCTGGGAAGAATCCCAGTGCCGCTTAGCCCAGAGTATTCACATGTTATTTCGCCTGCCTCAGGCGCCAACTTTATTAATTTGGCTTTGAAAGCGACTGTAATCGCCTTGATACTGGTGATCCTCTTTATGTGCATTTACTATAAATTACCGGGTGTCCTGGCCAGCCTGGCCTTGATAATTTACGCCCTGGTTAACCTGGCGATTTATAAGCTGCTGCCGGTGACTTTAACACTGGCCGGCATCGGAGGTTTTGTGGCATCTCTGGGCATGGCGGTAGATGCTAACATCCTGATTTTTGAAAGAATGAAAGAGGAATTGCGAGCCGGACGCACTGTAGGAGCAGCGATTGAGGCTGGCTTCAAACGCGCCTGGTCGGCCATCTGGGACTGCAACTTCACCACTTTCATAGCTTGCGGCATCATGTACTGGCTGGGCAGCAGTGTGGCAGCCAGCAGCCTGGTTACCGGTTTCGCCCTGACCCTCTTCATCGGCGTGGCGCTCAGCATGATCACGGCGATTACCGTCACCCGAACTTTCTTAAGGATGTTTATTGGTACCAGCCTGGCCCAAAAAACCTCATTGTTTACTGTTATAGGTGGAAAATAAGATGATGAAAATAACCAACAAAAGAGCAGTGTATTTCGTAATCTCGATAGTTCTGGCGGTAATAGCAATAGTTTCTCTGGCCACCGTCGGCATTAAATGGGGTGTGGAATTTACCTCCGGTTCAATTTTAAGAATCTCCTTTGAAAAACCGGTTGATCAGGCTGCCCTCAAAGATAAAATGATTAGTCTCGATTATAAAGGTTCTTTAATAAATAGCGAAGGTTCAGCCGGTACGGATTTCATGATCCGCACTTCGACTATGGATGACCAGGCTAAAAACAAGGTAATAGCGGCATTAACCGAGTCATTCGGGGCACCGACAGTCAACGAGTTCGGTAATACTCTGCCTATTGTTGCTGGTGAACAGAAAACCAATGCGACCATTGCTGTGATTATAGCAATTGGAGCTATGCTGCTTTACATAGCCTTTGCGTTCCGCAAAATGCCCAATCCGTTTCGCTACGGTATCTGTGCCGTGATCGGTCTGGCTTTCGATATCCTGATCGTTTTGGGCGTTTATTCGATCCTGGGATTGATCCGCGGTTGGGAAATAGACCTGATGTTCGTGGCCGGCCTGCTGGCTGTTTTGGGTTTCAGTATCAACAACACCATTATTGTATTCGATAGAATCAGAGAAAACATGGGCAAGGGCTTCAGCAAAGACTTTGAAGAAGTGGTCAATTTGAGCATAGTCGAGACGCTGGGACGGTCCTTCAATTCCAGCCTGACAGCTCTGATCACGCTGGTTGTTCTGGCTCTTTTTGTGGGCTCAACAATTCAGAACTTTGTGATTGTCTTGATGATAGGTGTCATTTCCGGTGTGTACACCTCTACTTTCCTTTCCCCTGAACTGCTGTTGGCCTGGCAGAAGAGACAAATGAATGCTGCTACTGGAAAGGGCATGGTAGCGGCCAAAGCCAAGAACTAAAGAACATATAAGTAT
>CAITCX010000211.1 GCA_903890885.1 uncultured Dehalococcoidia bacterium | reverse complement strand
GTGCCGTTCAGGTCTGTCCGGTATATCGAATTTATACCTGATTCGGTGATTCTTCCCAGCGTTGCTTTGGCCGGATGGCCGAATTGGTTGCCTGCGCCTGCTGAAATAACCGCTATGTAAGGATCGATTGAATTTAAAAACATGGTTGAAGTTGAATTACTTGAACCGTGGTGGCCTATCTTCAGGACGTCAGAATCTTTCACCAGTCTCTCACGCAACAGGCGTGTTTCAGTTTCACTGCCGATATCGGAGGTAAACAAAATACTGTGGATTCCGCACGATAAACGCGCTACTATGGCATTTTGATCCGGGTCAGGTGCGGCGTCGGCTATGACATTGCCGGGGGGATTGAGGATATCCAGAATCGCTCCGTTGCTTAATATGATCTGTTGACCGCTCTGTGCCGTCTTGTATTCGATATTCCTGGAATTAATAAGCTGGAGCCATTCTTGATAAGAGGGCAAATCAGAAGGAACCGGCGAAGCCAGTACTTTTTTAACCTGGTACCTTTTCAAGACCTCGAGCAAACCTGTAAGGTGGTCTAAATGGGGGTGGGTCAGGATCACTAAATCGATCTTTCGCTCCCAGAAGGGCAGCAGTTTGCCTAATTCCAGTTCAACCGCCTGGCTGCTGGGCCCACCGTCAATCAAAATATTCTGGCCTTCTGTTTGGATCAGGATGGATTCGCCTTCACCGACATTTAAGAAACTGACCTTGATATCTCGCTCTGGCATTGTCACAGCCGCCAGCGAAGTCAGAAAGGCGATTATCAGTAGCGGCGTCATGATCCATTTGGCTTTTCTGCCGATCATTTCTCCTGATGAGACGCTCCAATCTTTGGAATGGGCCAAGGCCTCTTTTAACCGATGTTTTTCTATTTTGCTAAAGACTGTTTTGCCATTTATCAGCAGCAGCAATAGCGCGTAATAAGGCCAGATAATAAATGAATTGAAAGTGCTGGTTTTTATATATGCCAGCGGTAGAACCGCGAAAGCCCAGGCAAGCACAATCATATAAGACAGGAATAGCCAGGTAACATATCCGATGATCTGGGCAATAACAGCGCTTAAAAGGCCGGCGAACGCGGTCAGCGACCCGAATATTATAATCGGGGTCAGAACTGGAGATATCAGGAAAGTGGTCAAAGGTCCCACGAATGAGATAATCTGGAAATGCCAGGCGATAATAGGCCACACCACCATAACGGCCCCCAGGGAAACACTGAAGCTGTCCATGACGGTACTTAATAATTTCGACCAAAAACCTTCTTCTCCTGCCGCAGCGCAGACGCCTCTGGTTCCCAATCTCTTGATAAACGGTGTGATAAATATAAGCCCTACCATTGCTAGAAAACTCAATTGGAAAGACATATTGCCTAAAACATACGGTGAAAAGCCTGCCATGATGGCCGCACTGAATATCAATGCGGGAAATGCTCTTTTTTGCCGGCCCAGTATTTCTGCCAAAAGGAATACGCTGGCCATAATAGCGCTGCGTATAACGGGGGCCTGCATTCCTGTTAACAGGGAATAAAACCAGATTATACTCAAGGTCAGCCAGGCGTAAATATAGTAGCGGCGGCCGAAAGTTAAAAGTCCCAGTGAGAGCAGCAATCCGGCTATTATGGTCAAATTAAGGCCGGAAATTGCCAGCAAATGGGCTGAGCCAGTTACTGAAAGATCGTTTTTTAAATCGGGGGAGATATTATTGCGGATGCCCAGTACAATTCCCTGGCAAAGAGAAGCCTGAGGCTCAGGCAGCGCGGAGGCCAGAGAATCTGCCAGCTGTTTCCGTAAATCAAAAATCCAGGCTGCTGCTGGAGAGCCTGAGCCGGATTCGATTATGCGGTAGTCCAGTTGTTGTGTGGTAGAATTGATGCCTTCACTTGCCAGATAGGAACGATAGTCAAAATCCCCGAAAGAGGGAGGAGATTGAAAAAGGCCTTTTCCTTGTATAACATCGCCATATTTTAATATCGGATTGGCATAAGTGCTGTATAGCACCTTTCCGCCGCACGGGCGGCCGTCAGCTTCCATGATTGAAATCAACACTCGGCTTCTGTTATCCAGTTTTTCCGCTGGTTCACAAACCATACCTTTGAACTCTACGCTGCCCCGGTCGTTGTATGTTGCAATGAAGTTAGACTGGTGACTTAGGATGGGGGACAGCCATGTACCGGTGAAAAGGAATAACAGGCTCAGAGTTAGTAAAATCAGGCGTTTTCGTAGTTTATGAGAAAAGAACATTAAAGGCACTGGCAAAATGGCGCACAAAACTAGAGAAGGAGGGACATCGAAAAGGCTTCCCAGCCATATCCCAGCAATCCAGGCAAAGCTGATGCCAATCAAAAACATACGCAATGGTCCTGATATTAATCAGAAATGGTGATAAGTTCCTTTAGCTTCTCGAAAGTTGAAGGGCTAAAGCCGGGGACCAGCATGATTTCCTCTGTATTCTTGAAAGGACCGTTTTTAGTACGGTAGTCAACAACGGCTTGTGCACGAATTTCTCCGATCCCCGGCAAAGCTTGCAGCAGCCAACTTTCCGCCCGGTTGATATTTATTCTTTGGGGAGAAGTAGCATCCCCTGCTTGAGGCACAGTGACTTTTAGATTGGATAGATCGGCATTTTTATTTTGTCCCCCGGCGGCCCTGATCAGATCGCTCAGGCTATCGTCCTCCCTGAGGGGGTAGGAGCCGGGATTTGTGACTGCGCCGTCGATTATGATGTTTTCCGTTCTGATTGGTTGGTTGCTTTGAGTCGAGAAAATGATCTCTGTTCCTTTATCACGTCCCAGCCAGATTGCCAGAGAGCTTATGAGGATGATTAAAATGAGGATACCAGTAGCCAGTAACCAGAGCGGGTTAAGCCTATCGGGAGTCATTCACGAGCCTCCAATCAAAGCCTTTAGATCGGATTCTGTAACTGGTTACCTGATTTAATAGTAGATAAAGGTTTTAATTACCTTTTAATGCGATTTTAAGCTGGTCTTCAGTATCTGTAGGAGTCAATGCTATAATTTGGTCACCGATCTGGATAATTATGTCAGGCGTCGCCATCAAAGGTTTCTGGTCACGCCGCATTATCAGAGTCAGAATGCTGCCAGTGGGCAAATCGAGGTCTTTAATTTTCCTTCCAACACTTCTGGCGTCGGCAGGGATTTTAATCTCTACCATTTCCATGCCCCTTTCATGTAGGGTCATCAGGTGAGTTAGCATATGGGTGGGCACTTCCTGCTGAATGCTTTCCATAATAACATCTGTGCTGTTTATAGTGACATCAATACCCAGCCTGCGGAAAATAGCTTCATTGTTAGGATTGTTAATGCGGGCAATAGTGTGTGGCACTTTGAATTTATGCTTAGCCACCTGGCAGGCCACCAGATTATCTTCATCATCACCTGTTACCGAAACCAGCATGTCAGCCCTGGAAGCACCGGCATCGGCTTGAGTAGACACTTCACATCCATCTCCCAGAAGGCATACACCGCCAAGATCATTTGAAATAAACTCTATCCTGATGCGTTCCTTTTCGATTATCAGGATTTCATGTCCTTCGGATAGCAGGGCTTTCCCTAGATGGTAGCCGACTTTGCCCCCACCAATTACAACTATATACATTATTGACCTCGCTCCAGCAAATTATCTTTCAGAAGCTGGGCAAAGATGATGGTCGGGCTAAACGCTTCTAGACCCAAATTGGTATATAATTCACGACGCAAAGGATCATAAATACGCAGCAATACTTTTGGTACTTTGAAAATATGTTTGGCGATCTGCGCTGCCATAATATTGCGGTTATCGCCCTGGGTCACAGCTACAAACGCATCAGCTTTTTCTATACCGGCTTTTTTGAGAGTTTCATCATTTGTACCGTCGCCTACCAGAGCACAACCCTTAAAATCTGCCGGTAGACGGCGGAAGCTGTACTCATTAGTATCCAGAATTGTGATATCATATCCTTCAGCATCCAGCATGCTTGCCAGTTTAGCGCCTGTACGGCCGCAACCCATTATGCAGATTTTCATTTCTTTTCTCTATCGCCAGTTATATTACTATATCGCGAATACAACATCACCTGGCAAGGTGCATTGCGAAGCACGTAAGGAACGATACTGCCTAAACTGAATTGTCCGAAGCGGGATTGAGGTTTAACGCCCATTAAGATCAAGTCTATTTTATGGTCGGCTGCTTCAGCAACGATCGTAGGTGCAATTTCACGCGCTTGTAACAGATCTGTTTCAATAGAAAAATCTTCGTCCTCTGCTATTTTTTCCATACGCATAAGGATTTCCTCTGCTCTATGGGTCTCGGAATCGATTTCCGCTTCCAGGGGCAACGACCGTTTTATGGTGATGACATACATGGCAAAGATCCTGCTTTTATCCCGCTTGGCTATCCAGCAGGCAGTTCTCATTGTTTCATCGTCTGCATCTGTTCCGGTCACCGGCACCAGAATGCGATGGAATACATCCTTTTTTCTATCTTCACTCATAAGTATCATGGTATTATATGACTATTGAACCAGTTTTATCAATAGTCCATTAGGCACGAGGGTTAGTGGCAGACCGTTTTTTATATACTACATAAATTATCAGTCCCAGGATCATCCAGCTTATACCTACCCAGCGGCTGAAAGGTTGTGTAATTACTATTACTATCCATACGAATGCAGTCATTAATAGTCCCAGAACCGCTGTCACAGGGATTAAGTACTTTTTTATCCTGATATTGCCGTGCAAATAAAACGGACGGGGAGTGTTCGGTTCGCGGATTCTTAAGCTGATGATGGCAGAATGGGAAAACATAAAAGCCAGCAGCGAACCGAAAGCGTATAGGGCGCCAACGTTCTCAAACACCCCCGGTGAAAAATATCCCGGTATCAGTATGATTAAAGCGATAAGGCTAAAAAGAATTATAGACAGATAGGGTGTTTGAAAATGCGGATGGACGGTACTGAATATTTTAGGTGCCAGTTTGCGCTGGCCAAGGGAGAAAGCCAGGCGCGAAATACCGATCAGTCCAGCATTAGTAGCGATTAACAAAATAGTTCCTGCCAGGATACCAATTAATGGTTTTAATATAGTGGCCAGAAATTTAATCGGTATACTTGCAGCGATACCGGCCACGGGGTCGCGCGACCAGGTGGTGCCCAATTCCTGCGGGGTCATGGCCATGAAAGAGACTAGAGAAATACCGGCAAAGATTGCCAGCACCGCGAATATCATCAATATAATTGCGCGTGGCACTCTTTTCTCAGGACGGCGGGTCTCTTCAGCCATTTGGGAAGCTGTTTCTATGCCGGTGTAGGCTATGGATGCCAAAGCAATACCCAGCACAAGTTTTTCGGGAGATGGCCAGTTGTCCATAATACGGTGAATCAGGGTATGCGGATCGTAAAGCAGGATAAAGCCGATTACTATCAGGGTAATTTGAGTGGCGATGTCCAGGATAGAAGCCCCAATATTGATTACTGAAGTTTCTTTCACCCCGATAATATTAATTATCATTAGCAGAACAATGATGCCCATCGCTGTTGCAGTTCCTATAATGGGCGAGGATTTGAGGGGTTCCCAGAAGAAACCCAGATACGGCGGGATTGTAAAGGCAGACATTGAAATAGTGGCAATATAGCTGAGCAGCAAGGCCCAACCAGCAACGAATCCTGTAGCCCGGTTAAAACCGCGGATGGCAAAACTGGCTGAACCACCGGCTTCTGGCATCATAGAAGTACCCTCTGCGTAAGTCAGAGCGGTAAAAATAAAAAGAATTCCGGCAATACCCAGAACTATCGGAGTCGCTCCTACTGCTGCTAGAGCCACAATGCCCAGGGCGTAATATATTGATGATCCTACATTACCGTAACCGGCACTAAAAACGGCTGCTACTCCCAATACCCTTTTTAAGCGTAAACCGCGAATTCGGCGCGGATGGATTATTTTGTCACCAAGTTTGCCTTGCCTGTTGTTTTTCATAAATACCAATCAATGTATTGCCTTAAATTTGTGTATTGTATGCTCTGCTATTTTCAATGTCAATTATCGTAATCGTTTTATCCATCGACAAAAGGCGCTGATAATTGGGGAGTACAAATATTCTATGTTTGAACATGAAATGATATCATAAACAGGGTTAAACTATGTCCCATAAATACATATTATCCGCTATAATGTACATTAGGTCAGTAGTTGTCATTTTTCATAATAAAAGGCTATTATATTAAGATATTGTCACCAATTCAGACTATCATTGGATGTGTATTATAATACACATCACGTCATTTTATGGGGTGATTTGAAATACAGAGTTGTGAGGAAATATTATGTCCATTGAATTAGTACATGTTGGTTTTGATAACTTCTTAGCTGTTAAGCGCATAGTAGCTATTGCTTCACCTGCCTCTACCAATATCAAGCGTGCCATTAAGGAGGCGATCAATAAAGGTGTTTTAATAGATATGACTCACGGTCGAAAGACTAGGGCAGCCATTTTCACAGACAATGGACATATCTTTTTAACCTCCCGAGCTCCGGAAATTATTGCCGGACGCTTGCAGGTTAGTCATGTCGGTTCTATTTTAAAAACTGAGCAAGAAGATGACACCAGCGAGTAACCAGGGACAGGTCTGCTCAAATCCGAATGGCAATCCACTGGTGATAGTTATATCCGGGCCTTCCGGCGTCGGTAAAGACGCTATTCTCAATCGCATGAAGGAACGCAACTGCCCCTTTTTCTTTCTTACTACGATGACCACCCGCCAGAAGCGTAAGAATGAAACAGATAGAGTTGATTACCATTTTGTCTCATTAGCTGAATTTCAAGACTTGCAGCTCAACTGCGGACTTCTGGAATCAGCCAATGTCTACGGAAACTGGTATGGAGTTCCCAAACAGCCGGTAAAAGAGGCTATCTCAAGAGGGCAGGATACTTTTATCAAAGTCGATGTGCAGGGCGCTGCCAATATCAAGAAGATTCTGCCAGAGGCTATTTTTATTTTTATTAATGCTCCTTCCATAGAGGAGTTGTGTAATCGGTTAAACCTTCGCTGCACTGAAACTGATGCCGATCTTTCACTGCGCCTACAATCCGCTCGATCCGAGTTGGAAAAGATTAGCGATTTTGATTATGTGGTGATGAACCCCAGTCAATGCATAGAGAGCGCTGTTCAGGATATTCTCGCCATCGTGAAAGCCGAGAAATGCCGGGTAAAACAGCGCGTTGTCGAGTTATAGATCAATATTTATGCTGGCTCTTTGTTAATAATTAACATAACTACTGCTTTTTCTTTAATTCACTCACAAATTGCTTTAGAATGGGTTTTATTATGAGCGAAAATTTAACCCCTGTCCGGCAGCAGTATCTCAAAGTCAAACGTCAGTACCCGCAAGCCATTGTCTTCTTCCGTTTGGGCGATTTTTACGAGACTTTTGATGATGATGCCAGAGTTGCTGCCAAAGAGTTGGAAATAGTTCTAACGGCTCGCAGCATGGGTAAGGGCAACTCCATTCCCATGGCTGGAATTCCCTATCACGCGGTGGATAATTATCTGGCTCGTTTGATTAACCGGGGTTACAAAGTAGCTATTTGTGAGCAAATGACCAAACCAGGAGAAACCAAAGGTATTGTGCAGCGCGAGGTTGTCAGGTTGGTCACTCCAGGAACGGTGGTTGAGCCAGGCTTATTAAACAGTAAATTTAATAACTATTTATTGAGTCTTTTTATTGACCAGGACCAGGTTGGTCTGGCTTATGTGGATATCACTACCGGGGAATTTGCAGTTTCTCAAACCTCTCTTCAAAGGGCTTTTAGCGAGATAGAAAGACTTAAACCCTCGGAAATTTTGGCTCCTAAAAGTTCCGATCTAGCAGTCCTGAAAATCACAACACCTTTAACTCGACTCGAAGACTATGACTATGATTTGGAAGCAGGCACCAGGTTAATACTGGATCACTTTAAAATCGCGTCTTTGGATGGGTTCGGTTGTGGCCATTTACATCTGGCCGTACGTGCTGCCGGAAGCATTATTTTCTACCTGAAAGAGACCCAGAAGAACTCTCTCAATCAACTCAGCGGTTTAACCACCTATTCAACTGAAGATTTTATGGCGCTGGACATCCAAACTCAAAATAATCTTGAATTGTTCCGCAGCAGCAGTACCCATAAAACTGAAGGCTCTCTTCTAGCTGTCTTAGATTTTACCCGTTCTGCCATGGGCGGCAGGTTGCTAAGAAGATGGATCGGACAGCCTCAATTAGACATTGAGCAAATCAATCGGCGTTTAGAGGCCGTAGCTTGGTTTTTTGGCGAAAGCGTTATCCGTTTAAAGATGATCGGACTGTTGAGCGATATCGCCGATTTGGAACGTTTGATTAACAGGATTAAAGGC
>CAITCX010000210.1 GCA_903890885.1 uncultured Dehalococcoidia bacterium | reverse complement strand
TGATTACGGCGCCGGCAATTTGCGCAGCGTCAACAATGCGATTGTGCGACTGGGATACCAGGTAGAAATCAGCAACAAAGCTGAAGATATACTACGAGCTAAAGCGGTAGTATTCCCCGGTGTAGGTGCTGCGGGAGATACCATGGCTACTCTTAAAAATTTGGGTTTAGTTCAGGTTATTCACCGGCTGGTTACTGAGGGCCGTCCTTTGTTAGGTATTTGCATCGGCCTGCAGGTCCTTTACAGCGGTACTGAAGAGGGAGGCTGGTATGATTGCCTGGACATTATCAAAGGCAAGGTCAAAAAGCTGCCAGCCGGGCTAAAAGTGCCCCACATGGGCTGGAACCAGGTAAAAACCAAGAAAGCGCATTTCCTCTTTGAGGGAATTCCGGACGGCTCCAATTTTTATTTTGTACACAGCTATTACGGAGAGCCGGAAGATAAAACCCTGGTATTGGCCGAAACTGAATACGGGATTACTTTCGCCAGTGCAGTGGGGCGGGGTAATCTGGCGGCCGTACAATTCCATCCCGAGAGAAGCGGCGATTTGGGGTTGCAGGTTTACGATAACTTTTTCAATTTTGCCGGAATTAAGAAAAAATAATAATCAACGATTTTTAAATAGGTCACGAGGAATTAGATGCTTACCAAACGGATTATTCCCTGTCTGGATGTGAAAGGCGGCCGGGTGGTCAAAGGTGTAAAGTTTAAATCGCATCGCGATGCCGGTGATCCTGTGGAACTGGCGGCGTTTTACAACGAGGAAGGGGCTGACGAGCTGGTTTTTTACGATATCACCGCTTCCAGCGATGAGCGTCCAATTATGCTGGAGGTGGTTAAGCGAACTGCCAACAAGGTATTTATTCCCCTGACGGTCGGGGGAGGTCTGCGCACGGTGGAGGATATGCACCGCATGTTGGAAGCAGGCGCCGACAAGGTTTCCATAAATACGGCGGCGGTTTTACGTCCAGAACTGATTTCTGAAGGGGCCAAGCGTTTCGGTAATCAGTGCATCGTTTTGGGCATGGACGCCAGGCGGGTAGCGGGTTTAGATCCGGTCAGGTGGGAGGTCTTTACCCACACCGGGGCTGACGGCGGGCACAGTACCGGAATCGATGCGATCAAGTGGGCCTGTCGAGCAGTAGACCTGGGGGCCGGTGAGATCGTGGTCAACAGCATCGATGCAGACGGCACCAAAGCCGGTTACGATCTGGAGCTTTTACGTTCAATCTCGGAGCGTGTGACAGTGCCTGTAGTGGCCAGCGGCGGAGCGGGCAAACCGGAAGACCTTTATCAAGCCCTGGTGGCTGGCAAAGCGGATGCGGTGCTGGCTGCCAGTATTTTCCATTTCGGAACCTACAGCATTCGTGAAACCAAAGAATATTTATCTCAAAAAGGTATTCCGGTCCGTTTTTAAGAGCGGCGAGGAGCCGGTACATGTCCAATATTTTAATCATCATCAAAGAAAAAGAAAGTGGCCGCAACCTGCAGACCCGGTTGAATGAACTGGGACATGTATGCGCGGTGGCCTCCTTTAGCGATAATACCGGTGAAAGAAATCCCGGTGTCGTTCCTGAACTGGTAATGTTAGAAACCAGCGGGGCAGACCCAGCAGTTTTACAGGAACTGGCGCAAAGCTTGAAGGCCAAATACAAGGCGGTTATGCTGGCAATGGTGACCAACGAACTTCTTAACAAAGCGGACGATTATCTGGAAATGGATGACTTCATAGTCCAGCCTTTCGGTAATCGAGAGTTGGCACTGAGGATCAAGAGGCTGGTAAAAAAGGGTGAGGGTATTAACGAGATTATCCGCATCGGCGATTTGAGAATCGACCTGGACAGCTGTGAAGTCAGGGCAGCGGGCAAGACCGTTGAACTGACTTTTAAAGAATATGAACTGTTAAAATTTTTAATCAGGGAGCGCGGACGGGTCTTTACCCGTGAGACTCTGCTGAATAAAGTCTGGGGGTATGACTATTTTGGCGGAGACCGGACGGTGGATGTACATGTCCGGCGCTTGAGAAGCAAGATCGAGACCTCGGAAGAAACCTACATCGAAACCGTACGCAACATCGGCTACCGCTTTAAGAAGGACTAAACTGTTTCAACAGGTCACATGAATCAGGGCGGCCACCTTTTC
>CAITCX010000209.1 GCA_903890885.1 uncultured Dehalococcoidia bacterium | reverse complement strand
ATTCTGTTGAATCCGGACTCTGGTGAAATCATCAATGCTGAGGATGTACTGGTAGTAGCCGGCAACTGGGAAAAACTTGAAGATCTATTTGCCCATCTTAAAAAAGCTGTCTGATAACCTGAGGAGATGGATATATTCAGGGTTACTCGATGCTAATGTCGAGGCTGTTTAGCAGGAGCATGACTTCAGGAAGGGAAAAGCGGGCCTTTTTGAGAATATTTACTTTGATATCGATGCAGTAGTTTTTTGCTCCCCGTAAATCGGCGGAAGATAAGTTGGTCTTGAAAAAACGGCTGTTCTCGAAGTCTGTCTGACGCAGATCTCCTTTGCTCAGGTCAGTTTCGATGAAATCCACCTCTTTAGCCTCGCAATTTATCATTTTGACTCTGGGAATTTTTACTAATTTGAAATTGGAATAATTGAGCTGGCACTCTTTAAAGTCCAGTTCACCCAACTCAGCACTGCGAGTCCAATCCATGCCCATTAACTTGCAGCGGATAAATCGCGGAGACTGAAAAACACAGTTCATGGGTGTTACGGAGCTCATAATAGAGTTCTCAAAGCGGCAATTGATAAACTTACACTTCGCCATTTTGCAGTTTGTGAAACTGCAATGGTCGAAACGACACTCCTCGAAGACCTTCTTTTCAATAGTTTCGTCAGAAACAACAATGCTGCTGAAAGTCTCTTTTAGATAGGTATCCGCGATAAAATACACAAGCATATTATAGCAATAACCAGCCGATATGACACAATTGCCAAAGATTCAAAGGTTGGCTTAATTGTCACAAATTATGATACAATATCTAAGTATAAGTATCGGTTTTTCGTGTAAATATTTTCGCTAAATTACGTTAAAACCAGAGTAATAAAACGATCGAATATTGGAATGTGCAGGATGCCGCCCAGCAGTTTCTGCTGGGCTAAGTTTATATTGAGAGGTTGACAATGTCCTACAAAGTAACAAACCAGAAACTCAACCGGTGGGTTAATGAACTGGCCGAACTTTGCCAACCAGATAAAATTCATTGGTGCGACGGAACCAAAGAAGAATATGATATTCTGATGGCTCAGATGGTGGCGGAGGGGCGGGCTATTCCTGTAAAAAAGCGCCCCAACACCTATCTGTTCCGTTCAGACCCGGGTGATGTTGCTCGCGTCGAATCGAGAACCTATATAGCGACCCGTGAGCAAGCGAAAGCCGGACCTACCAATAACTGGGTGCAAACTGACGAGCTTAAAAAAACAATGAAGGCTTTATATACGGGGTGCATGAAGGGGCGTACTATGTTCGTGATCCCCTTTTCCATGGGCCCCATCGGTTCACCGATGTCCAAATTGGCTGTTCAGATCACAGACAGTCCATATGTAGTCTGCAATATGGACATCATGTGCCGCGTCGGCACCAAAGTTATTGAACTCCTGAATAAGGGTGAGGATTTTGTAGAGTGTCTCCATTCTGTGGGCGCGCCCTTAAAAACGGGAGAAAAAGACGTTTTATGGCCATGTGCCCCTATGGAAAACAAGTACATCAGTCATTTTCCGGAAGAGAATGCCATCTGGTCTTTCGGTTCGGGTTACGGCGGCAACGCCATCCTTGGGAAAAAATGTTTAGGCTTGCGCATTTCATCGGCCCTCGCTGAACGTGAAGGCTGGATGGCAGAACACATGCTTATCCTGAGATTGATAAGTCCTGAGGGCAAGAAATACCATGTTGCGGCAGCTTTCCCTTCCGCTTGCGGCAAAACTAACCTGGCGATGATCCAACCTGCCGTACCCGGGTGGAAGGCTGAATGCATTGGCGATGATATCGCCTGGATGAAAATAGGTCCGGATGGATACCTGCATGCGATCAACCCTGAAGCTGGCTTTTTTGGGGTAGTGCCAGGCACTTCTTACAAGTCAAATCCGATGGCCATGGACACGGTTAAAGAAAATACCATTTTCACTAACTGCGCCCTGACTGACGATGGAGACCTGTGGTGGGAGGGGAAGGATGGCGACAAACCTGCCCATGCCATCGACTGGAAAGGTAAAGACTGGAACCCATCCAGCAAAGAAACTGCTGCCCATGCCAATGCCCGGTTTACTGCTCCGGCGGCACAGTGCCCTATCATTAGCCCGGATTGGGAAAATCCGGCAGGAGTTCCGATAGATATTTTCATATTCGGCGGACGCCGCTCTGCTGTGGTACCTCTGGTAACCGAGGCATTTAACTGGGATCACGGCGTTTTTCTGGCAGCAACCGAAGCCTCGGAACCTACTGCCGCTATTCTGGATAATGTAGGCATCAGGTACGACCCCTTCGCTATGCTGCCTTTTTGCGGAATAAACATGGCGGACTATTTTCAACATCATTTTGAAATGGGGGACAAACTTAAGAACAAAGCGCCCCGCATCTTCTATGTAAACTGGTTCCGGAAAAACCAGAATGGCGAGTGGTTGTGGCCTGGATTCGGGGATAATATTCGGGCTCTGATCTGGATGTGTGAGCGTATCGATGGCAAAGCAGGCGCCAGGAAAACTCCTATCGGTTATTTGCCTGAAGAGAAAGATCTGAATTTAAAAGGGCTGGTTATTGCCCAGGAAAAAATTAAAGAACTTCTTTCGGTAGATCCCGAAGTTTGGAAAGCTGAAATTCCCAAGATGGAGAAATTCTTTTCACAATTCGGTGAACACCTGCCTGCCCGGTTAAGAAACCAATTGGACGAGTTGAAAAGTCGTTTGAAATAATTAATTAAGTTTATATTGTTTTGGTAAGAGGGGAAATTGATCGTTTCCCCTCTTTTCATAATTTCATCTGCTTGCGGGCCTCTTCGTTGACGATACGGAAGACCTCATGCAATGGTAGGTTGCGTTTCTGAGCGATTATCCGGCAGTCCTCGTATTCAGGGAAAATATCCGTTTGTGAATTGGAAAGGCGTTTGACCTTAACTTTAACCCGGCCTAAACTTGAGTCGAATTCTAAAATCTCTCTTGAGGCAATATGCCGCGCTACCGGTCTTACCCGGATGCCCAAAGTAGAGGTTTCCTTGAGAATGAGGTTGCTTAAAAGTTCCTCATCGGAAGAATTGGCCAGCACGCTGAGCATAACCGCCGGACGATTTTTTTTCATCTGGATGGGTGTGAACCAGACATCCAGGGCTTTTTCATTTAGCAGTTTTTCCATCAGGTAGCCGAAGACCTGAGGAGACATATCATCGATATTTGTTTCCATTAAAACCAGATCTGATCCCGGAAGATTGGTTTTAAGGTCGCCAATCCAGACTCTTAAGACATTCGGCCAATGCGGGAATTCTTTATGACCTGCTCCATAACCGGTTTTTAAAAGAGTCATATCAGGCCGTTTGAAAGAGGCGTAAGACGTAATCAAAACGGCACCGGTAGGAGTCAATAGTTCGCCTTTGGGAGCCTCTTCTTGAAGCAACTCCAGTACCGGGGCATTGGCAATGGAGAGTAGTTCAAGAGTAGCGGGGGCTGGAACAGGCAAGACGCCGTGGGCTGTCTTGACCGTTCCGCTTCCCACAGCCAGAGCTGAAGCATAATATCCTTCAATGCCCAGGGCTTCAAAAGCGATCACCGTACCAATAATATCCACAATAGAATCAACCGCGCCAATCTCGTGAAAATGGACATCTTGGGGTGCGATGCCGTGTACTTTGCCCTCCACTTCACCCAGGCGACTGAAGATGCTGGAGCTCTCCCTTTTTACTTTTTCAGAAAGACGGCTGGATTCAATAATCTGTAAAATATCGGCTAACGAGCGGTGGGGCTGGTGGACATGTTCATCCATAATCACATCAAATTGAGTTGCGGAGATAGCGGCTTTATTAACCCTGGAGATGCCCAAATGGTAGCCCTGGATATCTATTTTAGCCAGCCCCTCTTTGAGAGTATCCGGGGAAAGGCCCGCGTCCAAAAGCGCTCCCAGGATCATATCACCGCTGCAGCCGGAAAAACAATCGAAATATATTATTCTGGTCATCTTAGCCGTTATCCTTGATCTGTATTAATGCTTCATTTAAACTGCCGGTACGGTATCCGTTGAGATCGAGAGTGACATACTGATAACCCAGAGAGCGGATTTTCTCTACCAGTTTTAACCGGACATCCTCATTCAAAATCATGGGCATATTTTGAATGTCTACTTCAATTCTGGCGATTTCGCCGTGGTGGCGCAAACGCAGTTGACGCATGCCCAGGCTGGCCAGGTATTTTTCACCTTCAGCGATTTTCTCTAAAACGTCCAGTGTGACTGCGGTGCCGTAGGGTATACGAGAGGCCAGGCAAGGGGAGGCCGGCTTGTCCCAGCTGGATAAGCCGCTGGACTTTGAAAACTGGCGGATTTCCTCTTTGGTGATACCGGCTTCCAGTAAGGGGCTGCGTACCTTCATTTCCTGGCAGGCTCTGCGGCCGGGACGATAATCTGCCAAATCATCATAATTGGTACCGTCCGCTAACCAGGTCAATCCCTTCCCGGCAGCTAACGCTTTCAATTTCTCAAACAATCCTTTCTTGCAGTAATAGCAGCGGTCGGGTGTGTTTGCTACAAACTGAGGATCTTCCAATTCATCGGTTTCTACAATACGAAAACTTAGTCCAAGTTCCTTAGCCAGTGCCTCAGCTTCTGCCTGGACGCGTGGCGGACAGGTTGGAGAATGAGCAAACACTGCCAGGGCTTTTTCACCCAATACGGAATTGGCGATAAAAGCCAGAAAAGTACTATCAACTCCTCCAGAATAGGCAATCAGTACGCTGCCCATTTCCAGCAGGATGGCTTTTAACTTTTCGACCTTATCCACTATTTCAAATCCTTGCCCGCATTGATCAATCCTGCCAGATACCCGGCGCCGAAGCCGTTATCAATATTGACTACGGAGATGCCGGGAGCGCAACTGTTCAACATGGTCAACAGAGGAGCAATACCATTGAAGCTGGCACCGTAACCTATGCTGGTAGGCACCGCTATTACAGGCACAGAGACCAGCCCGGCGATTACACTGGGCAAGGCTCCTTCCATACCGGCAACCACTACCAGGACGTTAGCAGAGCGAATTTGCGGCAGCTTGTCCAGCAAACGGTGTATACCAGCCACCCCGACATCAAAAATCTTTTCCACCTTATTATCCATCAATTCGGCGGTAACGGCAGCTTCTTCGGCAACGGGAATATCTGCTGTGCCGCCTGTCACAACCGTTATGCCAGGTCTGAGTTTTTTCAGCCCTGAGCGGTTAACCACAATAGTGCGTGATGCCGGATTATAGATGGCATCCCCGAGCTGCAGTTTTAAGGCCTCATAGGCTTCCTGCGTGGCGTGTGTTACTAAAACTTTAGGGGAATGCGAGACCAGCCGTTCAGCGATGATGGTGATTTGTTCGGCTGTCTTGCCGAGCCCGAAGATCACCTCAGGGAAACCCACCCGCAATGCGCGGTGATGGTCAACCTTGACCCACCCCATATCTTCGTAAGGCAGTTTACTTAAAGCAGCGGCTGTTTCCTCCACGCTCATTTCTCCCGCTTTAAGTTTCCGCAGGTTTTCCAGCAGCCAATTTTTAGTGGAGTGGGAGGTTTGAGCTGTTTTAACAGCACGCTTTTCGGGCATAATAGCTCCTTGCCAACTTACGGCCTTGATTTCTTGATTGCTACTAATTTACCATTTCTTAGATGGCTTTGGCTAATCTCAATTACACTATAATCATTAAACAGAGGAAAGTCATATTTCAGGCATCTTAATTGACAGTCCTTACTCTCTGCTATTACGATGTTACAGTTGAGGTTGAAAAAAGGGAGGCACAAATTGGAGTACAAAAGCCTGTTGTTAACAAAAGAGAACGGCCTGGGAATCGTAACCATCAACCGGCCTGATGTTTTAAATGCACGCAATAATGAACTCTCTAACGAGATGTACGATATGTTCACTGCCATTGAGAATGATCCTGAAATCCGGGTGGTTATTTTAACCGGCACTGGCAAGTCATTCATCGCCGGCGCGGATATCAGGGAAATAATGGAATTGGGCAGCGTGCAGGTGGAGGCTTTTCTGATAATGGCACGCCGGGCGCGCGACCGCATATATGGCTGCAAACAACCAGTTATCGCGGCTATCAATGGTTTTTGCCTGGGTGGAGGGCTTGAAGTGGCCTTGTGCTGTGATTTGAGAATTGCCTCTGAAACTGCCACATTCGGCCTGCCTGAAATAAATCTGGGCATTATTCCCGCCGGCGGCGGTATTGCCCGATTAGTTAAATTAATAGGAATGGCCAGGGCCAAAGAAATGATTTTTACAGGCGATACCTGCGATTCTCAAGCAGCTTTGAAGATGGGCTTTCTCAACCAGGTTGTCCCGTCTGGTAAATTAATGGATGAAGCTAAAGCCATGGCCGCCAGGTTGCTCAGTAAAAGCAGTATAGCTCTGAACTATGCTAAGAAGTCCTGCAACAGCGGGGTGGACATGAGCCTGGCCGCTGCCACAGATATGGATGAAAACTATTTCTGCCGTTGTTTTGCTTCAGAGGACCAGAAAGAAGGCATGCAGGCTTTTGTGGAGAAACGCAAAGCTAATTTCAAGAACAGGTAATAGAGTTTAAAGGAATAGCTGTTCCAGGGAACTATCCAGTATTGTCTCAAACTCTTGTTTAATTTCT
>CAITCX010000208.1 GCA_903890885.1 uncultured Dehalococcoidia bacterium | reverse complement strand
TGAAATACTCGGCTGGTTTGTATGTATTGGAGCTGCTTACCTATTCGGCTCTGTCCCTATAGCCTTTCTGGCGGTAAAATGGCGCTACGGAAAAGACATCCGCCGTTACGGAAGTGGAACAGCAGGCGGAAGCAACGTCTACCGGAGCTTCTCGAAGAAATTGGGTATCTTAGTAGCTTTGTACGATATTCTGAAAGGTATCCTGGCAGTTGGTGTGGCCCAGTTATTGCATCTGGATACAACACATCAAGTGGTTATGGGCCTGGCAGCCATCATCGGTCACAACTGGCCTGTCTTTTTGCGTTTTAACGCAGGTAGAGGTGTGGCCACTTCCATCGGCGTAGGTCTCTACCTGCTTCCGCTGGGCATACCGGGCTTTTTATTCTTAGCTTTGTTGACACTAATAATCGGCAGTTCGCCAGTACCCGTCCTGGCAGCTATGGCGACTCTGCCATTGACCAGCTGGGCTTTGGGGAAACCGTTGATATTGAGTCTGGGGCTTTTGGTACTCTTTTTAATACTGGTCATACGCCGACTCACTGCACCCCGTTCGGAAAGATCAAAAAATGTTAAAACCTTTCAAATATTAGTCAATCGATTCCTGTTCGACCGCGACATCCGTGACGCAAAGGAATGGGTAAATCACAGTCCCTCTAATCTAAAGACGAATGGAAAAACGGAACAAAAACAACATTAATGGCACAATGTAAACGGCATCCCCGGATTGAAACCAACCTCTATTGCAACAAATGCGGCGATCCCATTTGTCCCAAATGTTTGATACAAACGCCCGTGGGTGGACGCTGTCAATCCTGCGCTAATTTATCCCGTGTACCAACATATCAGGTCTCAGGCAAATATTATATCAGGGCCGCCGGAGCAGGACTGGTGTTGGCGATCGTATGCGGTCTCATCTGGGGGCTAGTGCGTATTTTTGTGCCGTTCCTGTACCTGGGTTGGTTGATCGGTCCGGCTGTGGGTTTTGTCATAGGTGAGGGTATCACCCTTTCGGTCAACCGCAAAGCTGGACTCAAGCTGGCGATAATAGGGGGTATTGCGGTGGTTTGCGCCTACCTTGTCGCTTCATTCACCTTCTGGCCAGGTCATTTCAGTTTCTTCGATATTCTGGCGGTCACTCTGGGCATTTTTGTTTCAATTGGCCGTTTACGTTAAAATAGAGATGTTGGCCAACTTATTCGGAGATAATTTATGCCGCCACTTCTGGCAGAAGAAGCCGCTAAAAGAGAAGTTTTCTGGAATATCCCGTATCATAATGCCCTGTATGTAATCGCTGTAATCGTCGTGGGTCTTATGGCGTGGGCCTTTATCCGGCGCTATAAAATGTGGCATGTCGGTCAGCCTGATGCGCTGTTAAAGGGCTATAAGAACAGACGTTGGAAACTTTTTTTCAGAGCGGCCATAATAGACGGCCTTTTTCAGCGTAAATTCGTGGGTGCAGCAGAAAACCTGGGGCACCGATCTTTCAGGCTGACGGACCTGATACCCAGGGAGTTTTATGCCGGCGTAGCCCATTGCCTGATCGCCAGCGGTTGTCTTCTTTTGCTGATAGGCACAGGTCTGGATATTATTTCGCATTATGTATATGACTTTCTGATAAACGGTATGTATTTTTCCCATTCCTTGTTTGTGGATATCGGCGGCATAATGGCCCTGATGGGCGTGATTATGGTATTTGTGCGACGCTATGGGCAGAAACCAGAAAGGCTGGATAACAAATTAGAGGACCTGATGGCTTTGCTGGCTATCGTACTGATTGTCGTTTCCGGTTTTGTGGTGGAAGGTCTGCGTATAGCTGCTAATGAAGTGGTTAAGCACCCGGCCTGGTCGCATTGGTCTCCCGGCGGGTTTTTGCTGGCCGAATATTTTAAGCAATTCAATCAAAGCTCGCTGCTACTATGGCACCGCATTATGTGGTGGACTCATTGCATGATCACTTTCGGCTTTTTGATTTACATATCCTTAACCTTTAACCGCTTGTGGCATATCATCCTCTCTCCCCTGAATGTATACTGGCGTAACCTGGAACCGAGAGGAGCCATGAAAGCGATAGATATGGAGAAGGCGGAGTCTTTCGGAGTCTCTAAGATTGAAAATTACAGCTGGAAAAATATCCTGGACATGGACGCCTGTACCGGCTGCGGGCGCTGCCAGGACAATTGCCCAGCCCATCTAAGCGGCAAACCTCTTTCTCCCAAGAAAGTCCTGCAGAGTTTGAAGGGTAACTGGCTGAAAAAAGCACCTGCCCTGATGGCTGCCCAAGCCAAAGCAGTTAAAAGATCTGAAAAGGCCGCTCAAACAGAAGCTTCTGCCGAAGCAGCAGCAACTACAATGGTAGAAGAAAAACCCATGATCGGCGGAATTATTGAGACTGAAGCCATCTGGAATTGCACAACCTGTTTGGCCTGCCAGGAGGTTTGCCCGGTCCGGGCGGAACCCATGGCTAAACTGGGGGAGATGAGGCGCAACCTGGTACTGGAGCAAGCCTGCATACCTGAGACAGCCAAGGGAGCTCTGCGCAGCATTGAAGACCGCGGACATCCCTGGCGAGGCACACTGATGACCCGTGAAGGCTGGATGGAAGGATTGGATATTCCTACTTTGGCTGAAAACGCCGATGTAGAGGTTTTATACTGGGTGGGGTGCAGCGAAGCTCTCGAGGAGCGCAGCTTGAAAGTGGCGCAGGCCACTGCCAAACTCATGAAGATGGCGGGGGTAAAATTCGGGGTGCTGGGCAACGAGGAAAGCTGCTGCGGCGATCCTGCCCGCCGACTGGGCAACGAATACCTTTATCAAAGGCAAGCAGCTAAAAATATAGAGATCCTGAAAAATTATAAAATCAAAAAGATCGTGACCGGTTGTCCGCACTGTTTTAATACGTTGAAAAACGAATATCCCCAATTCGGCGGAGAATTAGAGGTCATGCATCATACGGAATTCATTTTACAACTCTTCAAAGAAGGGAGGTTGAAAGTATTAAAAGGTCCTCGCGGAAAGGTCACTTTCCACGATCCCTGTTATCTGGGCAGGTATAACGATATTTTCGAGACTTCCCGCGATATTCTGGCTTTCGTGCCGGATATTAATCTAGTCGAGATGGAAGGCAACCGCGAGCGCAGCTACTGTTGCGGTGGCGGCGGCGGCCATATGTGGCTGGAAGAGCAGAAGGTGGGAGAGCGAATCAACGTCATGCGCACTGAACAAGCCATGACAACCAGGGCCGATATTGTGGCAACAGCCTGTCCTTATTGCCTGCAGATGTTCCAGGACGGCATTAAAACCTGGGCCGTTGAGGAAACATTAAAAGTGATGGACATTGCCGAAATCCTGGCTGATTCAGCAATCTACCATCCGGTTGACAGCAAAGGTGATCAAGGGGTTAGCTCAGACAGTAATCATAATGTTTTACGGGAGTTTGTTTATGCGTAAAGTGGCGGTGGTGGGCGTAGGCCAGACGGTTTTTAGCGGGGCTCAATCCCGTACCAATACAGAGCTTTTCAGTGAAGCGGCCATGGATGCCCTCAATATGGCCAATCTGAAAAACCGGGACGTTCAGGCTTTGCTGGTAGGCAACGTTCTGGCTGACTATGAGGAAGGCCAGCAGATTGCTCAAACCTTTATCGCTGAGAATATGGGTTTGCCTAATGTGCCGGCAAATATCTATGATGGAGCCTGCGCGTCTTCCAGCGTAACCATCATAGACGCCTTTATCTGGATAGCCTCCGGGTTGTATGATATTGTGCTGGTAGGCGGTATGGAAAAGGCTGCCTCGATGGGAACGCATCTGGCTACCCAGACCTATGCCATGTATGCCGACCGGTTTTACGATTATCCGACCGGAATCACTTTTCCGGGCATTTTCGCGATGCTAGCCCATCTTTATGCGAAAAAATACAATATGCCGATCGAGAAGCTTAAAGAGCAAATGGCGCTTGTTTCAGTAAAAGCCCATAAATTCGGGGCCTTGAATCCTAAAGCGCACTTACAGCGCGAATTAACGGTTGAGAAGGTCTTCCGCAGTCCCGTGGTCTGCCAACCTCTCAATGTTTACGATTGCTGCCCATTTTCCGATGGAGCCGCTGTGGTAGTAATGACATCAGAAGAGATTGCCCGCAAGCTGACCGACAAACCGGTTTTCATCACTGGTGTCGGGCAAGCTTCATCCGGGGGATTCACCTGCCAGCAGGCCTATTTGCCCAGGCTGATAGCCAGAGAAGTGTCTGTAGGTAAAGCCTATAAAATGGCGGGAGTCAAACCGCAGGACATTGACGT
>CAITCX010000207.1 GCA_903890885.1 uncultured Dehalococcoidia bacterium | reverse complement strand
GTGCTGCCGCTTTTGGCCGTGGTCAAACTGCGAGTGTAGAGCGGGGCAGCGGTCAGAACATCAGCGCCGGGAGTGAAGAAATTGACGGTCAAAGGCACTACATAACCGGCGGGATCCGGACGGCCACTGCCCTGCAAGGTGACAGTGACAACAACGTTAGCTGTGCTTGCCGTCCACTGGGCGTAGAGAGTGACATCGGTGCCAAAGGAGTAGTTGGCCCAATTAGCATAAGCAGTGCCCGTGCCTCCGGCTAAGGTGTTCCAGCCGCTGAAGCTGTAGCCGGTCCTGGTGAAAGTGTTGAGCGTCAACGCCGTCGGGACGTTGGCAACCTGGTTGGACATGCTGCCGCTGCCGCCATTGTTGTTGAAGGTCACCGTGTGCATGGGCATGGCATCATCATTGAGGATAGTCCCCAGCCCCTGGGTGTCTCCGCCGAGGGCGGCATTGGCAGGACTGGAGAGGTTAACGTAAAAAGTCTCATTAGATTCGTAGGTGGTATCTCCCAACGAAAAAGTTGACAACCTTAAAGGAAGGTAGTAAAGTATAAATATGAGAATGATTATCAATCGCAACAATGAAAACAATTCCCAGGATTATGTTTTAACCGCCCAGCGACAATTAATACTGGAAACAATTCTCAAGTCCTGCGGACCGCTGGATGCCAAAGAATTGTTCAGGATAGTCAGCCAAAAAGATGAAACCGTGAGTCTGGCGACGGTTTACAGGAGCCTCAAACTATTTAAAGAAAAAGGCATCATAGCTGAACATCGTTTTGGCAAGAACTGCTATTGCTACGAGATAAAGCAATCCATGGAACACCAGCACCTGATCTGTAAAAGCTGCGGAGAAGTAGTGGTGTTTGAAAGCCCGCTCATTACGGAAATAATTAACCGGATCAAAAACGAAAAAGGGTTCAGTATCGAAAGGGTCGAGCTTTGCATACAGGGCATTTGCGGCAAGTGCCAGAAGAATAAGGCCGGCCAGGCTGAAGGACAACTTTAAAAAAGTACTAAATATTGCAGGAGCGAGAAAATGAGTAAAGTAATTGATGTAACCGACCAGAATTTTGAAGAGGAAGTATTAAAATCAACTATTCCTACCGAAGTAGATTTCTGGGCGCCGTGGTGCAACCCATGCCGCCTGGTTTTACCGATTTATGACAAATTAGCCGAAGAGTATGGCGGCAAATTCAAATTCTGTAAGATCAATGTCGACGAAAACCCTTTAACCTCTCAAAAATATAGTGTTATGAGCATACCATCTCAAAAATATTTTGTGGGAGGCAAACAGGTGGATGAAATATTGGGGGCCTTTCCTGAAAAGACGGTGCGAGCCAAAGTAGAGGCTATTCTTAAAAACTCCCAGGCAAAATAAAATTAAATAATGGTTTTCATTTACAGCCGATTCAAGATCTATTGTTTAAGGAGGGACTTATTATGAACATGGGAAAACTCGACAGGATTATTAGAGCAGTAGCAGGAGTAATTGCACTTATAATTGCCTTCGCGGCAGCCACCGGAGTTGCGCAGATTGTCTTGTGGGTGGTGGGAGCTATTTTGTTGTTGACAGCGGCGATCGGTTTCTGTCCATTATATGCCCCCTTCCGATTCTCGACTAAAAAGAAGGTTAAGTAAGTAATACTTTTCATGATATAAATCACAAAAAGAACTCTTAAATAAGGATATGACGGAAAATGATTAAGGTTGATGCTAAACGCTGCCCGCAGAATCATCGCTGTCCGGCTATAAAGCAATGCCAATTTGAGGCTATCACTCAGAAAGGCAACGGTTTACCTGAGATTAACCAGGAAAAATGCCAGCTTTGTTTAACCTGTGTGGACTTTTGCCCTATGCAGGCGATTAAAAATGTATAGGCATTTCATTGTTCATAGAAAGTATTGATAAAGGATGTTCTCAAGGTTTTGAAATATATTATTGGCATAGCGGCTGGCGGTATTGCAGGAGGAGCTCTGGGGTATCTGAAAAGATGTCTGGGCAGTACTTGAGGCATTTCCGCCAATCCCTGGTCAGGGATTCTGCTTGGAGCCCTAACCGGCTTATTGATCGTATTAATTTTGACATCAGGTAAACCAAAATAGAATGGGATTGCCCTTACGGGAGGAAAGCGAAATGGGTTGAGGTGTGTCCCTGGGTTCCGTGAGAGAACTCGAAACAAGAAATACTGCCGGAAGGAATAAACTGATGCAGACCATCTCTGATTACCTGGGGCGGTCTGGAGTTAAATCAGCAGTGATACACAAAACTGCAGTTGACTCATTTGGAGAAGCGGAAACGGAAGCAGTAATCCAGTTACAGGACCAGAGGATAGAAAGTATTCGCTTATTCAAGATGCCCAGTGCGAGCTGCGGTACTACCGGAGAGGCACTGCGATTTCAATATAAGTTACGTTGGGAAAAAGAGATTCCCGGCGAAATTCTGCCCAGGCTAAGAGCTCAGACTAAAACCCTAAAAGTTGGTAAGGTGCTGGGATTATTCGGCGGGAGATTGAAAGAGGTAATATGGACCGGAAAGGACTTGGCTGAAAAGCTTAACCGGGATCCGCAGATATCACAGGTTTTACTTAAATGTACTGAGATATGGGGGGAAATGGAAATAACCACCGAACCCGTGTCTTCATCAGAAGTATTAATTTACGGCCCCTGGTTTACCAATCCCAATACTATCACATCTTTATATTCTCCAGGCCGGAACTATGATGAACAAAATTGCGTTTTTAGCTATCAGGTTATTGATAAAATCGCCGGGCGAATCCATGAAATACTATGATGGTGGATGATGGATGGCGTACCGCGGTCTTTGCTACCGGGGATGGGATAAAACTATTGCCAATGAGAATTTCCCCAGGCACACCGGTGGAGCCAGTATACTTGACGCGGTAGGATATTATGACCAGACCGCACAGAGTGATCCTGAGAAACTTCTCGACTTCTCTGACTGGATGGGAATTCCCCTGGTCCCTCACCAGGTTACCCTTGAGCGTCTCTCAGGACTGCTGTTAGAACAGGTCAAAACAGAAAAATAAAACAGAGGTAGAACATGATGGAAATTAGTGAAGTCGCCAAAGGCAAGCTTAAGGAAATCCTTGATAAAAATCCCGGCAAAAACTTGCGAATTGTGATCCAGGGATTTGGCTGAGGAGGTCCCCAACTGGGGATGGCTCTGGATGAGCCAAATGCCAATGAGGCTGCAACCCTGGTCAATGGAATAGAGGTTTTAATCGCGGATGAAGTTAAGGACCACGCTGAAGGAAGAACGATTGATTATATAAGTGATCCTTATCAGGAAGGCTTCACCATCGGACACAAAAGGGATACCTGCTGCTGATATACATTAAGGGATTTAATTAAAGGCGGGGTGTGACAGGAAGCCCATCTTAGTTTTAAATAGCCAGGTTGGAATGATGAAATTATGATTACAAAAAAGAGGAAAATATATTTTTACATTATTTTGGGCTTGATTGCATGCTTGTTCGCGCTTTCGACCTGTGATTTTGTTAAATCAGGGACCTGTCCTGCTTCTGACTTTCCAGCTGCTAAAACTTCAGTAATTTTTAATATCGATACCACCCCAACGCTCTAGTAGACCATAACCAGAATCGCCCCGGTATTTGACCGGGGCGGTTTTTTTGTTTTGAAAAAGACTTGGGTAAAATACCTGAACAATTACTATAATATATTTAATTGTTGATTTTTAACTGTTTAAACAAATAATAGTGTACTTACAAATTTTAATACCTCGCGAAAGCTTTAAAGTTGGAGGAGGAAATAATGTGAACACAGTGTTCGTAAATCCCGAGCGTTGCGTTGGCTGCCGCCAATGCGAGCTAGCCTGCCTGGTAGAGCATTCTCAAACTAAAGACCTTATAAACGCCCTTACCGAAAAGCCCGTGCCCCGGCGGTTCATGATGGTTGCTCCAGGTCTTCATCTGAACTCGGCTTTCCCCAGTAAATGCCGTCACTGCAATCCCGCGCCGTGTCAGCAAGCCTGTCCAACCGGGGCCATAAGCCGCAACGATGAGATGGACATTGTGCTGATTGATGCCGCCAAATGCATCACCTGCGGCATGTGTGCCATGGTCTGCCCTTTTGATGTGATTACATATTATCCAACCGCCAGTCTAAAATCCGGTAAAAAAGCAGCCATAAAGTGTGATAATTGCATTGAACGTCAGAGGCAAGGCCGCCAACCCGCCTGTGTTGAAATCTGCAAGGTGGGTGCTCTTCAATTCGGCGATATCAATGAACTGAGCAAAAAAGCCCGCACCAAACTTGGCAAGTCCATTTCCGTTGCTGCGGGGCAGATAAAAGCTGAGGAAGCCCAGATTCCACCGTATTTTAAGGCCTGGCAAGCCTGGGGTGAAGAAGTCGCCCGTGTAAATGAGAAGGAATAAGCAGGAGGATTGATCAGATGCTCAACGATGCTCGAAAAGACGATTTCAGTAAAATCACCATTAATAAAGATGCTGCGGAAATGTTACGGGTGGCCCAGGCAGAGCATATAGAGACGGTCTGGGACCGACTGGAAGGACAGCAGCCGCAATGCGGTTATTGCCAGTTAGGGTTAAGCTGCCGCATCTGCGCAATGGGGCCCTGCCGGGTTGACCCGTTTGGCGAAGGCCCTCAAAAGGGGGTTTGCGGTGCCAATGCCGATACTATTGTAGCCCGCAACCTGGCCCGGATGATCGCCGCGGGTTCCTCCTCTCATTCCGACCACGGCCGGGACATTATGGAAGTGCTTTATCATACAGGCAACGGCGATACGACTGCCTACCAGATTACCGATATTGATAAGCTCAACAGATTGGCGAAGGAATACGGTATCGGCTCCGCAGGGAAAGAAGCCAAAACGGTGGCTAAAGAATTGGCCCTGGCTATGATGGAAGAATACGGCATGCGTAAAGGGCATCTTACTATGGCGGCGCGCGCGCCTAAAGCCCGCCAGGAACTCTGGAAAAAGCTGGGCATTACTCCCCGCGGCATCGACCGGGAAAATGTGGAGACATTGCACCGTACTCATATGGGCGTGGATAACGATTATGTAAATATCCTTTTACATTCGCTGCGCAATAGCCTTTCCGACGGTTGGGGCGGTTCGATGATCGCTACCGAACTATCGGATGTGCTTTTCGGCACGCCTAAACCCATTAAATCGGAAATGAACCTGGGGGTGCTTAGAAAAGATGAGGTCAATATCGCCCTGCACGGGCATAATCCCGTCCTTTCGGATGTCATCGTGCGGGCAGCCCAGAATCCTGAATTGATACAACTGGCTAAATCCAGGGGCGCTAAAGGCATCAATCTGGTCGGGCTTTGCTGCACCGGCAATGAATTGCTGATGCGTCGCGGTGTTCACATGGCTGGCAACCACCTGATGCAGGAACTGGTTATAATGACCGGCGCTCTGGAATTGATGGTGGTGGATTACCAATGCATCATGCCGGCGCTGACCGAAACGGCCAAATGTTTTCATACTAAAATAGTATCCACCTCCGATAAAGCCAAATTCCCCGGCGCTACCCATGTTTCCTTTGACCCGGTCAGGGGCATCGAAATAGGCGAAGCGCTAGTTAAAATGGGGATCGAAAATTACTCTAACCGTAACCAGGCACGGGTCAATATCCCCGTTCAGCCCATGGAAGTCATGGCCGGCTTCTCGGTGGAGGCCATAGTCAGCGCGCTGGGCGGCACTCCCAAGCCGCTAGTAGAGGCCATTGCCGGGGGCCAAATCCGCGGGGCTGTCGGTATAGTCGGCTGCAGCAACCCCAAGATAAAGCAAGATTACGGTCATGTCACTTTGGCTAAGAAGCTTATTGAGAACGATATTCTGGTAGTGGTTACGGGTTGTGCTTCCGTAGCCACCGGTAAGGCTGGATTGATGAGGCCTGAAGCCGCTTCAATGGCCGGTCCCGGCCTGAAGCCCATCTGTCAGGCGCTGGGTATTCCGCCCGTGCTGCATATGGGGTCATGTGTGGATAATGTGCGTATTCTGAATTTAGCTTCCGCTCTGGCTAATTACCTTGGTGTAGATATTGACAAGCTGCCTTTAGCCGGTGCCGCCCCTGAATGGTACTCCGAAAAGGCGCTGGCCATCGGGGCTTATGTTGTGGCTTCCGGCATCTATACCGTCCTGGGTGTCCCACCACCGGTCTTTGGCAGTCCTAATGTGGTTAATCTGCTGACGGGTGGGCTGGATGGCGTGGTGGGAGCGTCATTCGCGGTTGAACCAGACCCGGAGAAAGCGGCCGTTTTGATACGCCGTCATATAGAAAAGAAGCGGGAAGGCCTCTCTTTGCCCTTTATTAAGGCAGATAAGATTACTCTTTAGGTCTGGAGAAATTAATAATGAAAATTGTGATTATCGGCGCAGGCCCGGCGGGTATTACTGTCGCAGAAACGCTTTGCCGTTATGATTTCAAGTCCGAAATAGTAATGCTGTCGGCTGAACCATATCCGCCTTATTCGCCGCCGGCCCTGGCGGAATATTTGCTGACCGGACGTGAGTTACACCTGTGGCGGGGCAGAGACTATCCGGCTGATCTGAAGATCGACTATCGATCCAACTCGCCTGTGGCTGCTGTCATACCGGCTGAAAAAACTGTTAAACTGGCAGACGGTTCTATGATTTCATACGACCGCCTGGTACTGGCCAGCGGTTCAAGACTGTTGGCGTCCCTTGATGGTGAAAACCGTCCGGGTGTTTATAACCTCAAGTCTCTTGGCGCGGTCGATGAGTTTATGGGCAGGATCCGTGATGGCAGGGCTAAAAGCGCTATCGTCATCGGGGCAGGTTTTATCGGGGTAGAAATAGGGCAGACTTTGGCTGAAATGGGTTTAAAGGTGACCCAATTGGTTCGTTCTCGCATATTACGCAATGTTTTAGATGAGGAGTTTTCCCGGTTGATCGAGCGTATCATGGAGCAAAATGGGGTCAATATCCTGCGGGGTGCAGATAGTGATGTGGCAGGCTTTAGCGGGGAGCCTCAGGTTAACGGTGTAAAAACCCGCAGCGGAAAAATACTTAGTGCCGATTTGATTGTAGCAGCCACCGGAATGCGGCCCAATATTGAGTATTTGCAGGGTTCAGGTATTGCCATTGATTCCGGCGTAGTAGTGGATGACCATATGCGCACTAACCTTGCGGATATTAGCGCGGCGGGGGATGTGGTAACAGTGCCTGACCTGGTAAACGGTGAGCGCTTTGTTCACGGCAATTTTCCCAACGCCGTTGCTCAGGCAAAGATCGTGGCTTATGACATCCTGGGTTGGGATGTTAAATATGAAGGCGCGGATACCATGAACAGTTTGAAACATCTGGGAATCCCGATTATTGTGGCAGGAAATATGGGTGGGGAGGAGATTCGAGTTAATAAGGGGGAGGCTATCCGTAAAATATATTTAAAAGATAACCGCATAATCGGTTTTAGATTGGCAGGTGATATCCGCGCTGCCGGCCTCTATCGTACTTTGATGAACAGGAAGACCGATGTGTCGCCCTACCTTGACCGCCTGTTGGATCGCGGCTTTGGCATGGGTTATCTTCAAACACTTAGTGGTTTTGTCTAAGAGTTTGCCGCCATAACAACCTTGCCAGGTTTGGGGAGACGGTCAGAGTCAATGACTAACCTGATTATGCTGCTTTAATAGGGGATTTTAAACAGCACCAGTCCGGTTAGACCCAAAGCTGCTCCCGTGATTATCATAAATGCACCTGCCGCCATCACAACCTGAATTAAACCGAAGGCAGTAACAGCCATATACAGATAGTTCTCGAGGTTCATAGCCTGTGCATAGGTCAATTGAATGGGGTTGGTAGGATCGAACTTTCCAGTACCCAGCAGATCCTGATAAGAAGGCGCTATAGCTCTTCGATGCGTGGCAATGGTATCAGCGGCCTTTTGCGCGTCAGCACCATTTTGAATATGCGTGAGCTGGGTCGGATTGGCGGGGTCAAGGGACAGAGTAACTTTCTCTACATTCATCCTGTCTAAGATCAGGTTGTTCTTACTCACTCCTTCGAAAACAAACACCACACCAATAACAATAGCCACCAGACCCAGAAGAGATATCACCAATGATATGTTGCGACTCATGCGTGCCAAGTTTCTCTGCCTCCTTTCAATATTTTTGATATAACCTTCCCATTTGGATTACAGAAAAGAGTTCTTCGTTACCTATGTTTACATTATATGTTAAGAACACCGAGTTTTGATGACTTAACTAAAACATAAACAGCAGAAAGCATAAGCCGGGTTATTGCGCCACTCAAAATAAAGAAGCCCGCCTCTATCTCAGTGCGGGCTTTTTTGTTTTGGAAATTACTTTCCTGTTCAGGATTACTGCTTGACCCAGCGGATTTTATTGACGTTAAATCCGATGTACTTTATATTGAATTCACTCGAGGTATCGGGAACGGGAAATGCCACGTCACCACTGGTTTTGTCACCATTATGAAGATCGACTGACTTTAGCTGGCTGTCCATTAGTTTAGTGGCATCGCTGTAGTCACAAATTTTATTATCAGCCTCAACATAGAAGCTGTTAGCACCCACTTTGAAAGATTCTAGACCTTTATTTTCTACATTAAAACTCACTATTACAAACTTGAATCCCGCATTAGGTTGTGTTGGGGGATTAGTAGGCAACTGATCAACTGTTTTCATTGAATAGGTTATGACTGCTTCCGTAGTATCGGGAGCGGCGGAGGTATCAGATTTGCCGGAGCAAGCCGCCAAACCGCTAAAAATCAAAACCAGAGAAACTACCAAACTGCTTAATACCCACCACTTTAAAGTATTCTTTTTATTTGCTAGATTAGACACAAACCACGCCCTCCCTTATTTTTACCAGTTTTTATCCCTACAAAATTAATACCAGGGAATTTGCAAACAACACAAGTTGTATTATACTCTTCTAATATTAACCATTACAAATGAAATTCAAATTAGACACATGCCAGGAATCTTAAAATCCAATGTTCTTCAAAGGAAGACACCTGAAGTTCTGGTTGTTTTAGGGTCTCCTGTTGACATACCTGGGTAACTTACTTCAAAATGCTTTTAATAACATCGTTTTAAATTCAAATAAAAGGTAAATGATGAAAGCGATAATTTTAGCCGGGGGATACGCAGTTCGACTATTGCCGCTGACTAAACACATTCCCAAACCCCTGTTGCCGGTGGCAGGTAAACCGGTAATTGACTATATAGTAGACCAGCTTATTAAAATAAAAGAAATCGATAAAATCATTGTTTCAACCAATGAGTACTACGAAAGTAATTTCAGATACTGGCTGCGCGCCTTTCCCGAAAGTTCCCGGTTAATTAAATTAGTATGTGAAAGTACCAGGACAGAAAAACGGAAACTGGGCGCAATAGCTGCCTTACAAAATGTTATTCAACAGGAAGGCTTCGTTGATGAAGATTTATTGGTGGTAGCCGGTGATAATTTATTTGAATTTAGTTTATATGAATTTATCAAATATTATAATAAGCGCAAGAAGCCTGTGATAGCCTTTTCCAACAGGGCCAATATTGAAGCTGATGAACTCAGAAAATACGGCCTGGGAATTTTGGATGAGCAACAAAAACTAATTGGTTTTCAGGAAAAACCCCGGGAACCAAAGTCCTCATTTGTTGCCACAGGCTGTTACATTTATCCCGCAGACATTCAACATTATCTGGGTGAATATCTTGAAGAACATAATAATCCGGATGCTCCCGGCTATTTTGTAGAATGGCTGCATAAAAAAACAGATGTTTACGCCTTTGTTTCCGGTGAAACCTGGTATGATATAGGATCTATAGAATCATACGACCAGGTGAATGAATATTTTAAATACAACAGGAATATCATTATGTAAACTCTGACCACCCGTTATCTGTAGCCAGTGCCTCTAATATGTTATGGCTCATTTCAAACTGAAGCCGTCATAGTATTGATTTTGTGATTACAAATTGTTTATTGATATGTTATGAAATTCTTTCATTTCACCAGACCTCTATTCATAATCCGGCTGGGTTTCCATAAAACCTGGTACCTGGCTTTTGCTCTGATAATTGCTGTAATGGTAACGCGATTTCCTGATTATTATCCTTTTACTGAAAGGCTGCTGTTCGGCTTAGTCGCCGGCGTGCTTTTCTTCCTGGCGATGACACTCCGTCAGTTGGCTATCAACATCACTTCGCATTTCAGGCATATTCCCATAAAAGAGGTCAAGCTGTATCCTTTTGGAGGAGTTACGCTGGTAGCCAAAGAAGAGAGTCTGCCTGTTCTGGAAGCCCTCCTGGCTGTAGTTGGACTTCTAACCAGTTTGATAGTAGTTGTGATCTTCTACTTAGTGTACGTTGTGCTGGTAGTCGCCGGCAGTGTCTGGTTCGCCTGGCTGATCCAGTGGCTGGCTTATCTTAATCTCATATTATTTATCGTCCATTTCATTCCGGGGTTCCCTCTGGACGGCGGCAGGATTTTACGGGCAATCCTGTGGAAAACCACCGGGAATTATGACCGGGCTACTTTAATAACGTTACGCATCGGACAGGCTGCCAGTGCAGTTTTCTACATCGGAGGCTTGTTGCTTGTATTAAACCGCCAGTGGTTTGCTGGTGTAATGGTAGTGTTTTTAGGATGGATTTTATATATGGCTGCCGCAAATATCAGTCAAAATATTTCTCTAACCAGGTCGCTGGCTGGCATGAGTGTGCAGCACATAATGTCTCAGGAATACTCTATCATTCCCCCTCATCTCACTCTGGATAACCTGTTTAAAGACTTTGTAATGACATCAGGACACCGCCAGTTTGTGGTGTATGACGAAGATAAACTACACGGTGTATTAATTCTCGATGAGATGAAGCCGGTGCCTCGAAGGAAGTGGGAGTCTACGCCCGTCAGCCAGGTTATGAAACCCTCTACGAGACAAACTACAGCCTATTTTGACCAGTCGGCGGCCGATTTGCTGGACCGGATGAACGCCTACAGGTTAAGCGCAATCCCGGTTATGGAAAGCAATCGTGTGGTAGGTCTGGCGGTCAGAGAGGTAATGATCCGCTTTTATAAAACTCGCGCCAAATTAAAGTTTTAACCTGTACTGAGCCGACTTTAATATCCAACTAACCTGGAATCATCACGATAACCTGTTACCTGAATTCGGAAACAATGTTGCGTATAAGTGGTATTCTGCCATAAGTTCTCCATTGGGCTTTGAACCACCGGTAGGGACCTTCTGCATGCGATTCAATTTTCAGCCTTTGATCGCGGGTATTATCGCTATACCAGGCCACCTGGTCAATCCCTGTAAAGGGGGTGCCGGAACTGATTTCAACTTCATATCGTTCGCGTGGAAAACTACTGGAAAGCAAGGGATTCCTGGTTACGCCCCATTCAACCTGCACAGTACTGCGGGGGGCTGCTCTCGTTTTAAGATAAACCCAGCAGTCTTCCGTATCACTGGATTGCCAGCGGGACGCCACTATACCTGTCAGCACTGGCAGTGAATTATTTTTCAATTGGAAACTATCCCGGCTGCCTGCTCCTACTCCTCCCCCTACCACATCTTCCCATTCTTGCCATTTAAAATATGACTCATTTTTATGTACGATTTTCCCGCTGCTGACCGGGATGGAACCTACCGATTCCTCCCATTTTACTACAACAGGCATCAGGCCAGCTTCGTGTTCAAAGGTTCCGCTTTGAGCTGGTGTAGAAACCTCTATTTTCTTGCCAAAAACATATCTCAATATCTGGTCTGCCAATTGTCCGGATAGTTCATCAGAACGGGTAATTTCGCTGTGGGCCTGTTCTCCGTAATATACTACGTCTGCTCCATCCGAATACTGGGCTGATATGGGTATGATCGTATCATCCATATCTCTTGGCAAAGGATCGAATCCGCTTACATCAAACTGCTCGCTGGACGGCGACGATTCTCCTGATATGAATGACAACCAGTGACTATTGGAGCCAACCCGGCGTCCGTCTTCCGTGCTGTCATAATAGGCAATCGAGTCTAGCACGCCTCCCTTCAGGTTACCCTGAATCTGAGGCAACATCCACATGGCCTCCCAGTAATTGCCGCCGCCGGTAAAATAATATTGGCTGAAATTTTTTACCGGGCTGTTAATGGTGACCACTGTTCTCACCTTGTCTGCTATACCACCCTTGTTGTGGGCTGTGGCATAAAGGGCAGCCTTTCCGCCCATGCTGTGCCCGATTAGAACAAGGTTCTTTTTGTTAGAGTACTTGGTAATACTGTCAACAATGTTCTTGGCCCAGGTGTCTATATCAACGTCATTGGGATAACTCCTGTTCAATGTGCCTATGTTTAGTTTGGTGCCCGGGTTGGCGACCTCGTAATCCAGAATGAATCGAGGAACCCTCTCCATAATCTGATCGGATAACCTTTGTAGATCGCCCGCGTTTCCACCGGTTCCGTGGAGAAACACAAAATTCAAATCTTTTTCTTGAGTTGCAGACTCTGCGGAGGTGTATGCCGTAGCTGGGAAGGGGACGATAAGCCAGATGCCGATTAACAATATGCAGGCAAATATTTTCATTGTATCCGCATTTTACCACGCCTTAATACTTATGAAAAGCTAAAAGGGGATAACAAAGAGACCGCCGCTTAATCTGTAAGACGTAAGCGGCGGTCTGTTTATTTAATTGTCTCTTAACCTGTTAGTCTACTGTGAACTCGGGAAGCTAAACTTTATTTATAGGTGAATGCTCCCGTACTTGTCACTGTGCCGCCTCCATTGGTGAGCACCACATCCACGACTCCTGCCGCGTGTGCCGGAGTAGTACATTGATACGAAGGCGGGTCCCCCACCTGGCTGATGGCTGTGGCGGCAACCCCGCCAAAGGTCACCGTCCCTGCAGGTCCGCCAAGTCCATTTCCGGCGATGGTAACAACTGTGCCGCCGGCAATCGGGCCTGAATTAGGTGAAACACCGGTAAGAGTGGGCACCGGGGCCCCTCCTCCTGCTCCACCACCGCCTCCACCTGCACCGCCGCCGCCGCCTCCACCACCACCTGCTGCGGGTGCGCTGGGCTTAGGCTGAGCCCCACTGGCTGATGGTTGGGCTGCGCCTCCGGCTGCGGGTGCGCTGGGCTTGGGCTGAGCTCCACCTGCTGCTGGAGCAGGGGCTGCGCCACCTGCCGGTGCCTTGTAATTAGCTGTTATTGGCCCAGTGGAAGTTAAGGTTTTACCTTTTAAGTAAGGATCATCACTGGTATAGCGCAGGGCTCTGAAAACCCCGTTAGCCATAGGCCAGACGTCCGGTATTACGGTGGGCGCACCGAGGTCCTTGTATATCGGATTGATATAATCCCATACTACTGTACCTTTGGTATCTACCTCAAAAAAATGTCCGGTGGTATCAGCGCAGATCAGGGTGTTGCCGTTGGGCAGACGCTGGGCGCTTCCACCAATATGGGAGGCAAAGAACCCCGCCACTTTAGATGAATACTTCCACACAATCTGATTGGATATCTGCTGGTCTTGTTTGTGCGTGTCCTTTTCATTAGCGTCTCTCACAAGAGTATATCCGGCGTCAGGCGGATTGACGTATTTGCCGGTATTAGTTTTGTTTTTATCCAGATATGGGTTGATTTCATAAGCGTAAGATTGGTCCCATCTCTCGAAAAGGTACTGGCCGTTGTTGAAAACCAGGAAATTACCTGCGCCGGGCAGCCCCTTCTTGATCCATTGAATATCATGGCTCCCGCCAATTTGCTTGGTGCCGGAAGTAGACGTTGTCCAATCGGCCTTGACAGAGGGCGGTGTGCCCTGGTTGTACCTGGCAGGATCGCCAAACCTGTACAGGAAATCACCCTTGGGGCCGGCTGCCAGGTCCATACTGGCTTTGAGATCACCCGGCACAAAGGTGTTGCCGTGGTCTATAACATAGAACTCGCCATTAACCGCGTTGGTAACTACCTGGTCCAGGTCCTCGTTGTAATCCATAGAGTTGCAGTGCATCTGGTCGCCTGCTAACGGGTCGCCGGGCATATTGATGTTTAATCTGCCCGGGTAATCAGATATTTTCTTGCCTTCGCCCACGTAGTTGGCTTTGGTGGCGTCAACATCTTGAATAATGTGGTCCATGAACCGCCATTCCCAGATGATATTGCCTTTCATATCTACTTCAACGATCGTATCCATCTCTGCGCCGTTGCGACTACCGACAGCCCCGGCGGCTACGGCTTCATCCTGTGTCACGGTCTTTGCAGCAATGTACATGAAAGTGTTTTGCTTAAGCTTAGGATTATAAGCCATTGTCCAATCATGATGAGGACGATACCCTGTACGTGACTCAGTATACGTCCATATGGTTTTCCCGTCCCAGTCATATTCAAACCAATTTTTTGCGTTTTGGCCAGGTGGTTGGTCCAGAAGAATACCGTCGGGAAGCAGCCTGGGATTGTTGCCGATATTCCATTTGTGGACTATATTGCCTTCCATGTCTATCAGCCATGAACCACCGCTGGCAAACAGAGTGTATCCGTTGAAAGCATTGGTTTTGTCCCAGTACAGAAGTTCAGTCTTGGAAGCACCCGGTGCCCTGCCCACGCCTGCCGGTAATCCGGTAGAGGTAGTAGAAGGGGACGCGGCAGAAGTAGCTGCAGGGGGAGCAGCAGTAGCGGGTGCGCTAGTAACGGCGGGTGCGCTGGTTGCCGGAGTCGCTGCAGGTGCTGCAGAAGTCGGCGCTGCGGGTTTAGCAGCAGTGGTAGAAGATGTTGCTGCCTGTGTAGTAGCCTGAGTAGTCGCCTGTGTTGTCGCCTTCGCTGTACAGCTCGCTAGAACTGTTATTATCAGGACGGCAACTAATAGAAATGCCCAAATTTTTTTCATGTTGGTTTCCCTCCTGTTCGGAATATTACTATGCTGTTCCTATATTGTCAAGGCACGCTTAAGTAGGTTTCGCAAAGATAATAACGAGGCCGCCGCTTATGCCTGAGATGCTTAAGCGGCGGTCTGCCTTTTTAACTTTCTTTTAAACTGTTAATCTAATGTGACCTTGGAAAACTTTACTTTATTTATAGGTGAAGCCGCCCGTACTTGTCACTGTGCCGCCTCCATTGGAGAGCACCACATCCACGGCTCCCGCCGCGTGTGCCGGAGTAGTACATTGATAAGATGGCGGGTCCCCCACCTGGCTTATGGCTGTGGCGGCAACCCCGCCAAAGGTCACCGTCCCTGCAGGTCCGCCCAGTCCATTTCCAGCGATGGTAACAACTGTGCCGCCGGCAATCGGGCCTGAATTTGGTGAAACACCGGTAAGAGTGGGCACCGGGGCACCTCCTCCTGCTCCACCACCGCCTCCACCTGCACCGCCGCCTCCACCGCCGCCTGCTGCGGGTGCGCTGGGCTTAGGCTGAGCCCCACTGGCTGCCGGTTGGGCTGCGCCTCCGGCTGCTGGAGCTTGAGCTGCTCCGCCCCCTCCTCCACCGGCTGGTGCCTTGGGCGGATTTTTTGATTGTGTATTTGCCGGTGTATTGGAAATTACATCACCTTTAGGCGTCAAAGTCTTGCCCTTTAAACCGGGGTCGTCAGGGCCGTAACGATAACACCTGAACGCACTATTTACCATGGGTATAAGGTCAGGTACGAATTCCAATGCGCCGTAGTTCCCATAAACAGGATTAATATAATCCCAGACTACCTTACCCGTGCTGGTTACCTCAAAAAAATGTCCGGAGGTATCTGCGCAGATCAGGGTATTGCCGTTGGGCAAACGCTGGGCGCTGGAGCCAATCTGGCTTAAGAAGAAGGTCGTCGTCTTGGAATAATACATCCAGACAATCTGATTTGACTTCTGCCTGTCTTGTTTATGTGTTTGCTGCATATCAGGGTCTTTCCATATCGTGTAGCCTGCGTCAGGCGGGTTAACGTAGTGTCCTGTATCAGTTTTGTTTTTGTCCAGGTATCCGTTGATTTCAAATATATAAGACTGTGTCATTCTCTCAGAAAGGTACTGGCCGTTGTTGAAAATAAGGAAATGCCCTTCACCTGGCAGTCCTTTCTGAATCCATTGAATATTGTGGCTCCCGCCTATTTGCTTGTTGCCGGATGTAGAGGCGGTCCAATCAGTCAGAACAGCTGGTGGTTTGCCCTGGTTGTACCTGGCCGGATCGCCGAAACGGTAGAGGAAGTCACCCTTGGGACCGGCCGCCAGCGCCATACTGGCTTTGAGATCGCCTGGTACGAAGGTGTTGCCGTGGTCGACAACATAGAACTCGCCCTGTACGGTGTTAGTTACTACCTGGTCCAGGTCCGGGTTATAATCCATAGAATTGCAGTGCAGCCAGTCGCGTTGCATCGGGCGTCCGGGTAAATTGACGTTTAATCTGCCCGGATAATCGGCGATAGTCTTCCCTTCGCCGACATAATTGGCTTTGGCTGCATCAAAATCTTGAATAAGATGGTCTGCGAATCCCCATTCCCATATGATATTACCTTTCATGTCTACTTCAACGATTGTATCCAACTCTACATCGCTGTAAGGTCCGCTTTTCGGATTGGCCCCCAGGGCGATTGCCTCATCATGAGTCATGCTCTTTGAAGCGATATACATGAAAGTATCTTGTTTGAGTTTCGGGTTGTATACCTTTTCCCAGTCATGATGCGTCCGGTATCCCTTGCGGGAATCGGTATATGACCACACGGTTTTTCCGTCCCAATCCATTTCCTTAAATCCGTTACCGCTGGCTGAATCCAGTATATTACCATTAGGCAGCAAACGCGGATCGTTGCCTCCTGCCCAGGTGCCAACCACATTTCCTTCCATGTCAAGCATGAAAGTGCGCCCGCTTGATGCATATAATGTGTATCCGTTGTAAGCCTTGGTTTTGTCCCAATATAGAAGTTCCGTCTTGGTGGCGCCGGGTGCCCTGAGTGCGTCATCAGGCACCCCATTAGCTCTGGGTGTGCTGGCCGGGCTGGCTGCGGCAGCAGGAGTTGGAGCAGCAGCCGGTGTTCCTGCAGGTGCCGCTGCAGTCGGGGCTGCCGGTTTTGGAGCAGTGTTAGAAGTTGCGGCTGCTGCCTGTGAGGCGGCCTGTGTAGCAGCCTGTGTAGAAGAAGTCGCTGCTTTAGACTGAGTGGTGGACGTTGTTGCCGTCCCTGTACAACTCAAAAGAAATGATGTAATCAGGATAATAACCAACATAACTGACCAGATTTTTTTCATTGGATTCACCTCCTGTTCGGAATATTACTCGGCTGATGCATTTTTGTCAAGAGTGACTTATTTATGTGTTATATATATGTATTTAGCATCATTAACATAGTCTATGTTGACATTAGTAAGCTTATCAAGAAGACAAATTTATGAGGAAAATCAGATTACCTGAAAGGATCAGGGACGTATCTGGTTGAAATATTTAAACCTAAGTTTATTTTTTACTGCTCAGTCCAGTAATCCGCCAGCACTTCAGCCTGTTTCAGGACGGTATCCACGGCTTTTTGCTGCTTGTCCGGCGGGTAGCCGTATTTATTGAGTGTTCGTTTTACCAGAACCATCAGTTTGGCCCTGGCGCTCTCTTTCATGTTCCAATCTATGGAAGTATTTTTCCGTACTTTATCGGCGATTTCCCGTGCGATAATTTTCAGCTTTTCATCACCCAGGACTTTAACGGCGCTGTCGTTAACTTCCAGGGCCGTATAAAAGGCGAATTCATCTTTACTGAGGTTGAGCTTCTCGGCCAGACCATCCACGGATCGAATCTGGCGGGCAATCTCTACCAGGTGTTCGATAATCTCCGCTGTAGTTAATAGATTGTTCTGGTATTTCTTAATGGAGGTCTCCAGCATTTCCAGCAGCTTTTTACCTTCAGTGATATTGAATTTCAGCCGGACCTTGATTTCATCGTTGAGTATCCTTTTCAGAAGTTCCAGTCCCAGGTTCTTATTCTCCATTTCCCTGACGTCCTGAAGGAACTGCTCAGAAAGCAAGGAAATATCGGGTTTTTTAATACCGGCGGCATCAAAAATATCCACTACCTCGGTAGAGGACACAGCCTGATTGATGATCTGGCGAATGGCAGTATCATAATTCTTCTTTTCACCATCACCTCCATCGCCCTCGAATTTGAGCAACCTGGCCCGTACAGATTGAAAATAGGCGATCTCCTCTACTAAAGCCAGCGCGTCTTCATTAGGTACTGCCAGTGCTAACAACTGCGAAATAGCAGTAGATTCTTTAATGAAACGCTCCTTGCCCTGCGGCAGGCCCAGCACAAATTCAGCCCCCTGCAAGATGAGGGTCAGGCGCTCAGAGGTCCCAGCATTGAAAAAGCGGCTATAAGCGAAGCCGTGGAACATCTGGCGCACAACTTCCATCTTCTCCAGCAATAGTTCCAGGGCTTTCTCCTGGATTTCGGCTGGATCTCCATGGCCGCCGGATTTAGCGTAAAATTTCAGGGCTTCTTTGAGGGCAGGACCGATCCCGATATAGTCCACTATCAGTCCACCCTGTTTATCCAGGTAAACCCGATTGACCCGGGCGATGGCCTGCATCAGGGTATGGCCTTTCATCAGTTTATCTATGTACATAGTGTGCAGGCAGGGCACATCGAAACCGGTCAGCCACATATCCCGCACAATTACCAGCTTCAGAGAGTCCTGCGGGTCTTTCATGCGGTCGGAGAACAGCCTGCGTTCCTCTTTAGTGGTTCTATGTCTGGCGGGAATAACCAGTCCTTCCGGATCTTCCGGATCGTATTGGAGCTTATCCGAAGAGGAAGAGGTCATCACCACCTTTAATGTCCCCGTTTTCAGATCATCACTCTGCCAACCTGGTCTGAGCTTAATGATCTGATCGTAAAGCGCCACCGCGATGCGCCGGCTCATCACTACAATCATGGCTTTACCATCGATGAACTCTGAGCGTTTCTCGTAATGCGTCACAATATCCTGGGCCAGATTCTTTAAGCGTTCAGGGTGGCCCACGATGGCTTCCAGCTTGGTCCATTTGGCTTTGGCTTTCTGAGTATCAGAGAGCCCATCATCGGTCATTTCGCGGTCGAATTCCTCGATCAGGCGTCGGCCTTCCGGGGTTAAGTTCACTTTCGCCAGGCGGCTTTCATAATAAATCTTGACCGTTGCACCGTCTTCAACGGACTGGGCGATATCATAAATATCAATATAGTTGCCGAACACGGCTGGAGTATTGATATCGGTGCTCTCAATGGGAGTACCGGTAAAACCGATAAAGGTGGCTTTGGGCAGGGCGTCGGTGTGCAGGAATTTGGCAAAGCCGTAAGTGATTTTCTTGCCGGTTTTATCTTTGGTATCCACTACTTTGGCTTCAAAGCCGTATTGAGTGCGGTGGGCTTCATCTGCAATTACGATAATATTGCGCCGGTCGGATAAACGGTCGAAAACCAGGCCGCCGTCTGGTGGCAGGAATTTCTGGATAGTGGTAAACACAATTCCGCCGGAAGCTACTTTGAGCAGGGATTTCAAATGTTCGCGGGACTCCGCCTGCACCGGCGGCTGACCCAGCAAACCGGCAGAAGCGGCAAAGGTATCAAATAGCTGCTGGTCCAGGTCGTTGCGGTCAGTAATAACTACTATCGTCGGGTTATCCAGGTTATGTATCAATTTAGCGGCGTAGAAGACCATAGAGAGGCTCTTGCCGGAACCCTGGGTATGCCAGATCACCCCGGCTTTACGGCTGCCGTTTTCGGCCACGGCCAGGCGGGTGCTCTCCACGGCTTTATTGACGGCATGATACTGGTGGTAGGCCGCGATCTTCTTAACAGTTTCAATCTGGGTCAGACCGGTTTTGATATCCGTCTTTTTATCGGCCTCAAAGATGATAAAATTGCGAATCAGGTCCAGCAGTGTAGTTTTGTTCAGCATGCCTTTGATAAGGACTTCTATCTGGCTGATATGAGGGGAGGATTCCTTCTGGCCGTCGATGGTTTTCCAGGCCTGAAAACGGCTATAGGGGGAGGAAATCGTACCGGCACGGGCTTCCAGACCATCTGAAATCACGCAAAAAGCGTTATAAAAGAAAAGCGCAGGAATAACGGCTTTATAAGTCTGGATCTGGTCAAAGGCTTTACGGATAGTAGCCTGGGCGTCGGCCGGGTTTTTTAGCTCGATCACTACCAGCGGCAGCCCATTAACAAAGAGGATAACGTCCGGGCGCTTATTCTGGTTGTTCTCTGTCACTGTAAACTGATTGATGGCAAAAAACTGGTTCTTAAGCGGGTTCTGGAAATCCACCAGCCAGACCCGCTCACCGCGTTCCTGTCCGTCTTTATTTACTGTTACCGGCACGCCCTCGGCCAGCATTTTGTGAAAGGTCTGATTAGCAGTAATCAGCTCAGGGGAATATACGGACAATACTGCCTTAAAAGCCTCCTGCCGCGCTGGAGAAGGCAAAGCGGGGTTAAGTCGGTTGATAGCCGAATCCAAGGTGTGTTTAAGGATGACCTGCTCATAGCTGTCTCGTCTGGAAGGTTTATTGTATGGTGCGAAGGCATCACCCAGTGAAATGCCATCAAATGAACCAATATCCGGCGCGATAGAAGGACCCGGCACATAGCCAAAACCCAACTTGCCTAGTTCCGCCAGTGAGAGGATTTCAATATCGGATTCAGTAAAGGCGGTCATAGTTTAACCCTCACTTCGCCGGACATTAGCTTTGGTAGGAGGGAGTCACGGATATGGGAGAGAGTACGGATATGGGTTTTATTTAAAAATACCTTAGTGAAATAAGGTTCAATTTTTTCATCAAACTTACTTATTTCCTCATCTCCGGGATATGCAAATGTAAAAGATCTTAAACTTCCCAGGGAAATATACTCCTGAGTTGACCCTTCCGAATTTTCAAAAATAAAATCCCTTCCTATAGGACTTTTCAGAAGGAGGTAAAGATATTTTGCGAATTTTG
>CAITCX010000206.1 GCA_903890885.1 uncultured Dehalococcoidia bacterium | reverse complement strand
GCTAATCCTCTCACCCAGGCTGGAATGCAGATACTGGGCACAAGTTCAGCGGATATAGACCTCTCCGAAAACCGCCGGCTCTTTGAGGAAGTTCTGAGCAAGATGGGCATTCCCCAGCCGCCCGGTTCGGGGGTAACCAATGTCGATGATGCTCTGAACGTGGCAGAATTGATCGGTTACCCTGTGATGGTGCGTCCCAGCTATGTCCTGGGTGGACGTGCTATGGAAATTGTTCATAACGCCAGCGAATTGGTGCGCTACATGTCGCTGGCCATTGAACTGGATACCAAACACCCGGTGTTAATCGATAAATATCTGGAAGGAAAGGAATGCGAGGTAGATGCAATCTGCGACGGAACAGACGTCCTGATACCCGGTGTAATGGAACACATTGAGCGGGCCGGAGTACACAGTGGAGACGCCATGGCTGTTTACCCGGGGGTAAATCTAAGTGAACTCGAGGTCGAAACCATGGTGGATTACGCTATCAGAATCGGCCGCCGCTTGAACATCCAGGGACTATTTAATATACAGTTCATCGTCATGCCCGGCACAGATGGAGGAAGTTCCACTGTCTACGTCCTGGAAGTCAACTCGCGTTCTAGCCGCACCGTGCCCTTTATTTCCAAAGTCACAGGTGTACCCATGGTTAAAGTAGCAACCCGCGTCATGCTGGGTCGCACCCTTAAAAAGCAGGGCTATTTTACCGGTCTCTGGCCAAAACAAAGGTTGATCGCCATAAAAGCCCCGGTCTTCTCTATGTCCAAGTTGACCGGTGTGGATACCTACCTCGGCCCGGAAATGAAATCCACCGGAGAAGTTATGGGCATCGACTTTACTTTCGAATCCGCCCTGGCCAAGGCCCTGATTTCAGCTGGATTGATGTTACCCGCCAAAGGCGGTGTGCTGCTCAGCGTTGCCGATCGCGATAAACCGGAAGCCCTGAAAATTATCCGTAAACTTGACCAGATCGGCTATAAACTTTACGCCACTGAAGGCACGGCAGCCATGATCGAAGCGGCCGGTTTAAAAGTCAACGTCACCACCAAGAAACTGCATGAAGGCCATCCTAACGTGTTGGATGTCATAGTGGACGGTTCGGTCAACGCTGTGATCAATACTGTAACAGGCGGCAGAATTCCACTTCGCGATGGATTTCAGATTCGCCGTACGGCTGCCGAAAGGCGGGTGCCCTGCTTTACTTCACTGGACACCGCCAGAGCCGCCGTAGACTCCCTCTTAAATGGCAAGCATAATTATAACATTCAGCCAGTACCATCCTATCGAAATAACGACAACCCGAATGTGGAAGCCTGACTTTGCATCAAATAATAGCTCCGATTATAACCAATAATGAAGTAAGACCTGGCATCTATCATATGAGGATAGAGTCGGCTGGAATGGCCGCATCTGCCCGGCCTGGTCAGTATGTGATGATCACCTGCGACCGGGGTTTAGAACGCCTGCTGCGCCGTCCCATAAGCATCCACCGGACATGGGAGGGCGGACTGGAATTCCTGTACGCGGCAGTGGGTAATGGAACGCAATGGCTTTCACAAAGAAAAGCCGGAGAGAATCTGGATGTCCTAGGCCCGCTGGGCAAAGGTTTTGTGATCAATAGTTCTTCTAAAAACCTGCTTCTAGTAGCCGGAGGGATCGGTATAGCACCGCTGGTTTACCTGGCTGAAAAAGCGGTAGAAAGCGGCAAAAATGTAACGCTTCTGGCGGGCGCCAGAACTACCAATCAGCTGTGCATTCTCCCTATGTTACCTGAGCGCATCAAATATAAGGCAGCCACAGAAGATGGTTCAACCGGGTATAAGGGAATGGTAACCGCTCTGTTGCCTGAATTTAAAGACCTGGCTGACCAGATCTTCATCTGCGGGCCGCTTCCCATGTTAAAAGCCGTCGCTTTAAACTATGCCGAACAGCTACGCGATAAATCTGTTCAGGTCTCTTTAGAGGTCAGGATGGGCTGCGGACTGGGATTCTGTTATGCCTGTACTATCAAAACCCGGCAGGGTTTAAAACAGGTCTGCAAGGATGGCCCGGTCTTTGAAATGAGCGACGTTAGCTGGTCAGACTTTGGGATGAAATAATTGTTTTTACTGCGTATATAGAACAGCAGGCCAGGTTCAATATGCACAGTTTCAGAAACTAAGTTTTTGTTTTATCAATAAGATATGTTATGTTATAAATGACTGTCTAACCCGTAATATCTTGTCAACTAGGGAGAATTAATGAGAGGCGGACGAACAACTAAATACGTCACAGCTCAAGAGGCTGTCAAAGCAATAAAATCTAATGATGACGTAGTTCTATCTAACTTTTGCAGTGAACCCGTTGTGCTTACCAACGCACTGATGGACCGGGCACCGGAATTAACCGGCGTCCGCATATTTCACATGGCCATTCACGGGCCTTTTCAAAACCGCTACCTGGAACCGGACATGTATAAACACATCAAGTGCGCTACCACGCTTAGCGGTCGCAGTAAATGCGTCAGACAGATGATAGCCGAAGGCAAAGCTGATTTTTACGCAGTGACTTTCTGTAATCTGCCTCATATGCTCAGGCAAGGAGATTTCAAGAGTGATGTTTTTATGCTTACCGTTGCCCCACCTGACAGCCACGGCTATTGCAACCTGGGTATCAATGTAGATTATTCCTGGGCAGCCCTGGAAAGGCCCCCACGGGTCGTTATCGCTGAGTTGAATCCCAATATGCCACGTACCGAAGGCCGGACTGCCCTCCACATCTCGCAAATCGATTACGCTGTTGAAGTTAACCTGCCTCTATTTGAACTCCAACAGTCCCCAATAACCGCAGTGGAGAAGTCCATCGGCCAATATGTTGGACAACTTGTCGAAGATGGATCTACACTTCAAATCGGCTACGGCGGTTTAAGCGAAGCCTGCGTTTACTTTCTTCATGATAAAAAGGACCTGGGGATGCACACCGAGATGGTTCCTGAAGGAATAATAGACCTGGTGGATTCCGGCGCCGTCAGTTGCGCCAATAAAGCGATCCACAAAGGACGAATTACCTGCTCGTTTAACGGCGGCACTCGCAAATTGTACGACTGGCTGCACGAAAACCCCCTGGTCGAAATGCTGCCGGTAGATTATGTCAATGAACCCAGAATCATTGCCTCTAACAACAAATTAGTCGCGATCAACTCGACGCTGCAGGTCGACCTCTTCGGAAATATCTATGCGGACGTACTGGGACTGCAAGACCAGTTCAGCGGTGCCGGAGGGCAACTGGATTTTGCCATGGGTTGCTCCTTAGCTCCGGATTCTAAATTTATTAATGTCATGCCTTCCACCGCTTCCGGTGATAATTATTCGCGCATCGTCGCGCATCCCAGCCTGGAAAAAGACAACGCCTCTGCTTCCCAATTGGTTACAGTACCGCGCTATTATTCAGACTATGTGGTCACCGAGTTCGGCATTGCCCGCTTAAAGGGCAAGTCCAACGCAGAAAGGGCTAAATCCCTGATCAATATCGCACATCCAAATCACCGGGGCAGATTGCAGGAGCAGGCTAAAAAGCTTGGTTTGATCTAAAGAATAGAACCACTATTAGCCACACCGTACAGGCTTAGACTAAAGCTTCAGCCAGCAACCCATCCCGGTATGCTTCAACCAGTTTTACCTGCACAAGGTGGTTGGATAAATCGGTATCTGTTCGACAATAGACCTTTATATAATTGCCGGTCAGGCCTGTCCAGCAGT
>CAITCX010000205.1 GCA_903890885.1 uncultured Dehalococcoidia bacterium | reverse complement strand
TGCACGAGCATCCTGCCTTCAGCTTTGCTGCTGGCATCTGCAGTAAACAGGAAAACAACAGAACCAAAACGCAGGCTGCAAACTATAGAGTCATTGTTACCATCTGAAAGCAAGGGCTTAACAGGGTTATAACATTCTAATTTCAGGGTTCCGGCCTGGATAAGGCTGCCCAGTTCTGCAGTGTGGACTGCCGCACCTTCAGTATTAAGCGCATTCATAAAAGTGGAATAGACCTGTGTGCTGGCGGCCAACCCGTTTATCCAAACATCATTGACCTGGTAAGTGGCCAGGACATCCGCCAGACCGCCTATATGGTCTCCGTCGCTGTGAGTAGCAATCAGTACATCCAGGGGTCCGTCAACAAAGGGACGGATATAATCAACTACCCCTGGGACCTTTTCGCCTCCGTCAATCAGGATTTCCGTCTCACCAAAATCGATCAGGGTTGCATCACCCTGCCCCACATCTATGAAATGAACAGACAGGGTTTTAGGCGGAGACAGAGCGGCTGTTGGAGAGGCAACGGAAGATGCCGGTACAGTAGTTGAAATAGCCGACGGCAGGCCAGTTGGTGGTTGAGTGGGTCCAGTAGTGGCGGGGGAAGGCTGAACAGGCACAGAGCTGCTGCAAGCCGAAAGAACAAGTAAAACAGGGATTAACAGTATTCCCAGGATATGAGTTATTCGCATTATTCACCCTGCATCAATAATTTACATCCAGAGAAAACAGATCATGTTTTAAGTTGAGCTTGGTCTATCAGTTCCTGCCTTCGTCTACGGTATTCGATAATAGGACGATCAGCCTGAAAAAGCTGTTCACCAATTTGCAGGGCAGAAGCCTCAGGCTGCTGCGTAACCACTACTCTGCGGTCCTGATGCGTGATAATCTGGTTAAAAGGGGCAGACAGCCGGGCTATGAGAGACCTCAGCACAGGTATACGCATAAATTTCTGGTAGAACCTGAGATATAGTATGGTATGGTCCTGATCCACAGGGACAAAGGCAACCAGAATTCGCACCTGTTCGCTAATGCAATTCTCCCAGAGATTGGGGAAAATGAACTCCAGCTTGAAGTCTTTAAGCGGATCCGGAGCAGGCATCTGTTCTGGTTTAAGGGGTGGTGTACCATCGTCAACCCGGTTATGGACAAAGACGTAGAACATGTTCCCGTCTAGCCATTGGACTAAAGGCCCATCAACAGTGGTGTGATTTCCTCGTCCGATGGTATTGTAATGGACAAAAGGGAGATGGGCGGCGTCAAGCTGATTTTCGATAACCCGAGAGTAATGAGCCTTCCAATAATCATAAGTCCTGCCAAACGATAAACTGTCATCAATATCTTTAAAAAAATGGGGAGGCGGCAGATTTTCAGGTGGTTTTTCGCCCCACCATATCCAGACCAAACCATGTGCTTCATGGGTAGGATAACCCTGGACTTGAAAGCGGTCCGGCACAAGGGTATTTTTACCGTTGGCCGGGATAACGGTCACCTTTCCCGAAGAAGAGTATTCAAGACCATGGAAAGGACACTGTAAATGGTCTCCGATTACCTTGCCCAGGCATAGCGCGGCACCCCGGTGAGCGCATTTATCGCGAAGGCATACCACTTTCCGGCTGCTATCCCGCCAGAAGACCAGTTTCTCTCCCATGCGGACAACACCCACCGGTTGGTCTCTTATCTGAGTAGAATCCATAACCACGTACCATTGATCAGGAATCATCTTGCCTCCTCTATTTTCCGCAATAGACACCCTGGTCAACC
>CAITCX010000204.1 GCA_903890885.1 uncultured Dehalococcoidia bacterium | reverse complement strand
TCCCCCCACCGAAATACCGGTAGGCGTTATCACCGCTTTTTTGGGTGCACCTTTCTTTCTTTTCCTGTTAAGACGCAAAAAGAAAGCCGTGTTTTAGGATGTATCAATGATAAAACTGGAAATGCAGGGAATTACATTAAGCTATAATCATACTCCGGTAGTTGACAAAGTGAGCTTCCAGGTAGTGCCCGGAGAAATGCTGGGCTTGATAGGACCCAACGGCTGCGGTAAGACCAGCATCATCAAGGCGCTGAGCCGTGTATTACCTTTGAGGTCTGGGAAAATACTGTTGGACGGTCAGGATATCAACGGACTCTCCCGCAGCCAGATGGCGAAAATGATCGGCGTTGTTCCGCAAAATCCCCTGATGCCGGAGACTTTTACCGTAGCAGAAGTGGTGTTATTGGGGCGTACTCCCCATTTGGGCCTTCTGCGGCATGAAAGCGCGCGTGACCTGAAAATAGTCGAATGGGCCATGGAGAGGACGGGCATCTCAACACTGGCCAGTAGGAAAATAGGGGAGCTTTCCGGCGGTGAACGGCAGAGGGTCACAGTCGCCCGTGTTTTAGCGCAGGAACCGGTGGCCATTCTACTGGACGAACCCACAGCCAACCTTGATATCAATCATCAAACGGCCATTCTGGATTTGATAAGAGACCTCTGCAAAGAGAGAAATCTGGCGGTACTGATAGCGCTACATGATCTCAACCTGGCAGCCCAATATTGTGATAAACTGGTTATCCTTAAAGGAGGGCGCCTATTTACCGAGGGCACGCCCCGACAGGTAATAACCGCTGAAAACATACTGGCGGTATACGGCATGAATAGCCTGGTTTACCCACACCCGGAAAATACTTTACCGGTAGTGCTGGCAAGCAACAAGGCTGATAACCGCTCAAATAATAGCCGGATAAGTGAAAAATAATGGATTTTGTTTATATTTTAAGTGGAGCTCTGGCAATTGATTTAACCATTGGTGAACCTCCGCTGCCTCTGCACCCCGTTGTCTGGATGGGTAAGTTCACTGCGGTTTGGGAAAAATGGGGGCTTAACCTGAAACCCTTGTTCCAAATCATATTCGGAACTATGTTAACACTGGTTACGATCGGGCTTTTTGTCATCCCCGCGTATTTTCTAATGAAGTACCTGAAAGGATGGAATTACCCGGTTTATATTGTTACAGGGATAGTGCTTTTCAAAACCACTTTTTCTTTAAAAGAATTGCGGAAGGCCGCCCAAAGAATAAAGTTTTCCCTTACAGATAAGGATTTAGTCAAAGCTCGATCTGGATTACGCGCCCTGGTAAAACGAAAAGCCCACGACCTTTCAGAACCTCTGATTATATCAGCCACTGTAGAATCGGTAACGGAAAATACCTGCGACAGTATTGTGGCGCCCCTGTTTTATTTTTTAATCCTGGGAATCCCCGGGGCAATGGCTTACAGAGTCATCAACACACTGGATGCCATGATCGGCCTGCATGGCAAGTATGAATACCTGGGGAAATTCGCTGCCAGACTTGACGACGTAGTTAATATCATTCCAGCCAGACTGACAGCCTTGCTATATGTTCTGGCTGCCTGGTTTTCAAGGCAAAATCCCAGAGGAGCCTGGTCTATTATGGTGCGTGATCATTCCAGAACAGCCAGTCCAAACGCGGGATGGCCCATGTCCGCTGCTGCCGGTGCCCTCGACGTGCAATTGATCAAAACCGGACACTACCAGCTAGGCGACAGTAAAGGTTCCCTGGTTCCCGCTACGATAGATAGGGCTTTGCAATTGATGCTATTTTCAACTTTCTCGTGGACGATATTATGTTTGGCAGTGGAGGTCACTCGTTTTGCCATTACTATCCAGGCCTGAATTAAATAAATTATTAATCGGGACGCACGGCGGGTTGGATTACGCTGAAATCAAAACCATGGGACTGGCTTTTGACAGTATTCTTGACTTCAGCGTTTGCTGTAACCCTTATCAGACCCCTCAAAAAGTCAGGAAAAGCCTGGACAACCTGAAAATCGAGGAATATCCGGATTCTCAAAGCAGCGAATTGCGCATCAAATTATCTAAAAAGCTCGGCCTTTCAATTGACCATATCCTGGTAGGGAACGGGACGACTGAATTGATCAGGCTTACCGCTTTAGCCTATTTCAACACAGGAGATAAGGTTTTGATACCCAGCCCAACGTATGGAGAATATGAGATTGCCAGCCGCATCGCGGGGGCTGAGGTGGTTGAATACCATTGGAAAAGCCTGGAAAGCGAAACTTTAAATATCAAGGATCTGAAACAAGCGATTCAGCACTCTCAGCCTAAAGCAGTATTTCTGTGTAATCCGAATAATCCCACCGGACATTATTTTAGCCGGGATGAAATAGAAACGCTCATATCAAGCCTTGATGATACCTTATTGGTACTGGATGAGGCTTATATCAATTTTGTAAATAAGCAGTGGTCATCTATACCGCTGGTTAAACGGGGTAATATCATCATTCTCAGATCAATGACCAAGGACTACGGATTAGCTGGATTGCGATTAGGTTACGCTGTAGCCGCGGAAGATATTATCAACACCCTTCGCCGTGTTTGTCCGCCCTGGAATGTTAATATTGCAGCTCAGAAAGCTGGAATTGCTGTCCTCGGTGCAGATAATTTTATTGAGCAATCGCAAAGAAGAATTTGGCATGCCAGGCAATTCCTGGTTAACGAATTGCGCAGCATCGGGTTAAACCCTTTGTCCACTCATACCAACTTCTTTTTGATAAAAGTGGATAGCGGTAGATCATTTCGAAAAGCCCTTTTACAGCAGGGTATTATAGTGCGTGACTGTGCATCATTTGGGCTGCCGGAATATATCCGCATCGCACCCAGAACTATGCCTGAGTGCCGCAAGCTAATCAATGTTATCAAAAAGCTTAAATATGCAGGTGAGTTAAGTGAATCCAATTAAGAAATCCCTTTCATCAGATGTTGTTATTGATAACGTAATCCAGGCCCTGGAGGGTAGTGTAAATCGTAATCTAACCGAGGGTCTGCTTCTCTCCGGAGGCCTGGACACCTCCATCCTGGCCGGACTGGCCTCAAAATGGCATAAACCATATTGCATCACAGTAGCTCTGAAAGGAGCGCCGGCACCCGATATTGAATATGCTCGAATAGTGGCTGACCTTTTTGACTTGAAACACCATGTTCATCTTTTTGGGGAAGATGAATTGGAGGACGGCATTGGCAATACTATCAAAATTTTGGGCTCCTTCGATCCCATGGAGATTCGCAACAGCTCTGCCTGTTATATTGGACTTAAAGCCATGAAACAACTGGGTCTTTCGTCTGTTATGACCGGTGACGGCAGTGATGAACTTTTGGCCGGATACAGCTTCTTTTTTAACCGTAACAAAGAACAACTGGATAGTGATCTGGCTAAAATGTGGGAAAACATGTCCTTTTCTTCGATTCCCCTGGCCCGTTCTCTGGGGATTGAAGTCCGATTGCCATTCCTTGACCCTGAATTCAAAGAGTTCGCCATGAATCTGGATTCTTCACTAAAAGTAGCCAAGAAAGATGGGCAGACCTGGGGCAAATGGATTCTCCGTCAGGCTTTTGAGAGTCTCCTGTCAGCAGAACTGGCCTGGCGGGTTAAAGCGCCTCTAGAGGTTGGCAGCGGAACTGCGACTTTATCGACTTTTTATAACTCCAGAATCTCCGATTTGGAATTTACAAAAAGAAAAACCAGGTATAAGCAAGAGGACCGCGTAAACATCGGCACCAGAGAGCAACTGCATTACTATGAAATATACAGGAACTTAGTGGGAGTGCCTTATCTGAGAGCCGGAGACGGCAGAAAATGTCCTGAATGCAGCGGCTCCGTTAATGATAAAACAACTTATTGCAGGATATGCGGGGCATACCCGATATAATTGAAAAAATACAGGGTCATTTTAGATATATATTAAGGAGAAACATGGCGAAGTCATTAGTCGATATCATCCAGAGCATTCAACCCCTGGACAGGAATGCGCTTTCACTGGCCAGGGCCAGACAGGATACCCTTACCAAACCGGCTGGCAGCCTGGGCAGGTTAGAGGAACTCTCCATCCAGATAGCTGGTATTCAGGCCAAAGGCCGGCCTCAGATCAAGCAAAAAGCCGTGATCGTGATGGTGGCCGACCACGGGGTGGCTGCGGAAGGCACCAGCGCTTATTCTCAGGAAGTGACAGCTCAAATGGTTTTGAACTTCGTCAGGGGGGGAGCGGGCATCAACGTCATATCCCGCCAGGTTGGGGCCAGGATGATAGTGGTGGACATCGGCATCGCGGGTAAAACATCTTCATTTATGGGAATTATCAAGCAAAAAATAGCGCCCGGCACACAGAACATGTGCCTGGGTCCGGCTATGAGCCTCGATCAAGCACGGCTATCTATCGAAACCGGTATTGAGGTTGTGCAGTCCGAGATTAATAAGGGACTGGATATCGTTGGAACCGGAGATATGGGCATCGGCAATACTACCGCCAGCAGCGCTATCTGCGCTGTCATGACCAGAAAAACAGTAGCTGAGGTGACCGGGAGAGGCACAGGTCTTAGCGATGAACAACTTCAAAGGAAAATTGCGGCCATTGAGAAAGCGATAACAGTCAATAATCCCTCCGCCGACCAACCTCTGGAACTACTGGCTAAAGTGGGAGGCTTCGAGATAGGCGGCCTGGCCGGGGTGATCCTGGGCGCGGCAGCCAATCGCGTGCCTGTCATGATCGACGGATTTATTTCCGGAGCCGCCGCTCTAATTGCGGTGGGCCTGTGTCCGCAGGCCAAGGACTACCTGATTGCAGGTCACGTCTCAGTTGAACCGGGGCACAAATACCTGTTAGATTATCTAGGATTGAAGCCATTGTTGGACTTGAATATGAGACTAGGTGAAGGTACAGGAGCTGCGTTAGGTATGGTTCTGGCCGAGGCCTCCTGCCGGATTCTCTCCGAGATGGCGACCTTTACTGAAGCCGGTGTGTCTAATAAGTAGAGGGTGGGAGATTCCGGCGTGCATTTTTTCAAATTTCAACCAAATTGCAAAAACAATTCAACTGGAAACGTAACCTGATAAATGAAATATTGCAACCTTTAACATGAGACTGAAAAGGGGAGAGACAGTGATGGAATTCCTGGCCGCTATCCAATTTCTGACCTTGCTGCCTGTCAAACGCAGTTTCTCCGCCGAACAGGTAGGGCGCTCCAGCGTATTTTTTCCGGTGGTGGGATTATTAATCGGATTGATTCTAGCCGGGTTGAACTGGGGGCTGGGCTATGTTATACCGGCGGCCGTAGTGAATGTATTATTGGTAGTGGCTCTGGCCGTGTTAAGTGGAGGCCTTCACCTGGATGGGTTGGCCGATACCCTGGACGGCATGGCTGGACATCGCAGCACGGAGGAACGGCTGACCATCATGAAAGACAG
>CAITCX010000203.1 GCA_903890885.1 uncultured Dehalococcoidia bacterium | reverse complement strand
TTATCTACCACTCCACTTTTTATCAGTTCAATGGTACCATCAGAAATCATTTCCGTATGCACGCCCAGGTGTTTCTTGCCCTTTAAGTGCGACAGAAGAGCATCCGGGATACTACCGTAACCTACCTGAATAGTATCTCCATCCTGAACAAGACGGGCCACATATTGCCCAATTCGCTGAACAACTTCTCCTTTAACCTTGGGACTATACTCCAGCAGGGGTTCGTCATGAGGAATGATAAAATCTATATCTTTAATATGGATAAATCCATCTCCATGCACCTGTGGCATATAGCTGTTAACCTGCGCAATTATCAGCCGTGCCTGCTGAATAGCTGCTTTGACAATATCAACGCTCACTCCCAGACTTACTAACCCGAAGCGATCAGGAAGTGAGGTCTGTATCAACGCCACATCTACCGGCACCAGACCGCGTGAGAATAAAGCAGGAATCTCCGACATAAATGCGGGGGTGTAGTCCGCCCCACCATTGTTAATGGCCTCACGGGTATTCTCGCTGATAAAAAACGAATTATTCCTGAAGTTTTGCTTATATTTGGCAGCATTGTAGGGGCCTACGCCCAAAGTTACCACTTGAAACATCTCCGCGTCGAGGAACGCTTTAGGGTATGAATCAATATAGCCCACCAACGCTTTTAAGAGGTATTGTGGTTCTCCACAAGCAGTGCTGACAAACATGCGAGCACCAAGCTTGATATTCCCGAATATGGCTTTCTCTGTGCCGAATTTTTCCGGGTATGTATTTCTAAATTCTTCTATCAAAAGATTCGACGTTTCCGTTATTGCGGCCATTTTCTTAATACCTATTCCCGAATTTATCTGCCAATCATGGTTTTAGTGCTAATCTTTAGTCTATTTTTACCTTCGCCTTCTTCGCTGCTTCTATTTCCATCTGCTTCAAGACATTCTTCTGTATTTTCCCTGTTGCTGTGCGTGGCACTTCACCGAACACGACTTCTCGGGGAACTGCAAAACCGGTGAGGTGGTCTTTACACCATTGAATAACCTGTCCTGAGGTTATCTCCTCATCGGGTTCAACGGCAACAATAGCTTTCACAATCTCTCCCCACTTTTCGTCGGGTTTGGCAATTACCGCTACATCAAAAACATGAGGCATTTCCGCGATTACATTTTCTACCTGTACACTGGAGACGTTTTCACCGCCAGTAATAATAATGTCTTTGAGCCTGTCCACAATTTCAATATAGCCGTCGGGATGAATTACAGCGCCATCTCCACTATTGAACCACCCGCCTTTAAAAGCCTCTTCAGTTTGGGCATGGTCATTGAAATACCATTGCATAACATTGTTACCCCGCATAACTATTTCACCACGTGTTTCGCCATCCCAGGGCACATCATTCATGTTGTCGTCGACCACCCTGACTGGAGTATAAGTAACATGGGGAACACCTTGTTTTGCCTTAAGTCTTGCCCGCTTAGCTATGGGAAGTTTATCCCACTCCCCGCTGTGCCATTCGCAAACAGTATGCGGTCCATAAACTTCAGTAAGGCCATAGACTTGATGGATATCCATCCCTATATTTTCAGCATCCTGAATAGTTTTAGGTGATGGCGCTGCACCACCAATGATAGCACAAACAGCATGAGGAAACTTTAGATAGTTTTTCGACATGTAATCAGTTATCATGGTAATCACCGTCGGCGCTCCACATAAATTAGTTACGTTTTCCTTGGATATCAACTTGAATATTTGCTCACCCTGTATAGCATCAAGGCAGACATGCTTTGCACCAACAGCTGTTACAGCCCAGATAAAGTTCCAGCCCTGGCTATGGAACATGGGTAATGTCCAAAGATAAGAACTATTGGAATTCATTTTAGCTTCGATTATTTCACTCAGAGAGTTCAGATAAGTCCCACGGTGAGTGTGTACACATCCCTTGGGCTTCCCGGTGGTTCCGCTTGTGTAGCAGATACTGATCATATCGTTCTCATCTACTACCGGAACATCCATTGGAACATGGGACGCCTTGTCCAGGAATTCTTCATACGGAGTACCGAACGGTTCAATTTCCTTTTTATCCGGGCTGTCGATTTCTATAAAATTATTTATGGTTTTCAGTTCTGGCTTAATTTTTCTAATGGTATCAGCATAAATGCACTCGTAGATAAGACACTTGCTACCGGAGTGGTTTAGAATGTAAATTATTTCACTGGCCCCTAATCGGTAATTCAATGGCACCGTAACCGCGCCCGCCATGCCAATCCCATATAAAGATTCCAGCATTGCGTTATTATTACGTGATAACAAAGCAACACGGTCGAATCTGTCAATACCCATGTCCTTTAAACCGTGGGCTACACGGTATACTCTCCCGGCGAATTCTTGCCAGTTCCAGTATTTATCCCCGTAGGTTACTGCTTTCTTGTGAGGGAATACCAGTTCGCTCCTTTTCAAAAAGTTTAGCGGAGTCAATGGGTTAAGATTTACCTTGCTATACCTTGTTTTAGCTTCTTCAAATGCCTTTAACTCTTTTGCAGTTGCCATATTCCTTCTCCTTTCCAATTTTGTCAGCATGGGTCAAATTTATTTACCAAAGTTATTTTAACTTCAATATTGCCCTGCTTTTTATATTCTTTCTTTTCTCCATCTCTCGATCATAACAGTATGGTCTATAAGTCCGAGTGGCTTAAGCCCGTCTAGAATGAGCATGGCCGTATCGCTTCCCAGGATCGGAACAACTGCCGTATCCCAGACAAGGATCAGACTGAATCCGCCAGGCAGCGGACGGTTCCCGTGAAAGACGCGCAATCGATCCAGTTACCTGATTTTACAACATTAACGGCTTG
>CAITCX010000202.1 GCA_903890885.1 uncultured Dehalococcoidia bacterium | reverse complement strand
TTAGGCGGAGCAACAGCCACACAAAAGAAAGCTGGCGTCTGTTGCCGCTCAGAAAACAACGAACAGGAATGCATCTCAAATATCAAGGAACTTCTCAGCTATCTGCCTCAAAGCAACCGTGAAAAACCCGCCAGAATGGATTGGGGAGATAAAGCCGACCGCCGGGATGAGACGCTATTCGATCTTTTACCCGCCAGCAGCGCCCGCCCCTATGATATGAAGAAAATTATTGCCAGAGTCTTCGATCAGAAAGCTGACGGCAGCAAAAACTATTTTGAACTTTTCCCTGAGTGGGCCACCAACATCATTACCTGTTTTACTCGTCTCGATGGGTACAGTGTAGGCATCATCGCCAACCAGCCATTTTCAAAGGCCGGATGCCTGGATATCGATGCTTCCGATAAGGCCTCCCGCTTCATTCGTTTCTGCGATGCCTTTAATATACCCGTAATTACCCTGGTGGATGTTCCCGGTTATTTGCCAGGCACCGAACAGGAATGGGGAGGCATCATCCGGCATGGCGCCAAGATGCTCTTCGCCTATTCCGAAGCCACCGTACCCAAATTGACACTGGTTACCCGCAAAGCCTACGGCGGCGCCTACATCGGAATGTGCAGCCGCGGACTGGGAGCCGACGTGGTTATGAGCTGGCCCAGCGCTGAACTGGCAGTCATGGGACCGGATGGCGCAGCGCCAATAATCTACCGCAAAGAAATTGAAAAGGCTGCCGATCCACAAGCAGCTTTGCAAGAAAAGATCATCGAATACCGCAAACAATTCGCTAACCCTTACCTGGCGGCTTCACACCTGCATGTGGATGACATCATTGCTCCGGCAGATACTCGGAAGATGTTAATAAGCGCTCTCAACGCCTATATCAACAAGAGCGAAACCCGACCTTTCAAGAAACACGGGGTCATGCCCGCTTAGGCATATGCCTCTTAACCTGAAGAGAGCCCTCCGAATCATATTCGGAGGGCTCTCTTGTTTCGTAAAAGCAACCAGGCTTGAGCTCAGTTATGAAGCATGACCGGCGACCAGAGTATTCAACCTTATCAGCAAATCTTTATACTCAAAAGGCTTGGTGAGGTAATCATTTGCCCCTGATTCCAGGGCCTGGCGGATGACAATCGGATTCTGACGAGCGCTTACCACAACAACCGGGATAGCGCAAAAAGCCCGTAATTTCTGTAACACTTCTACTCCATCGATATCCGGTAAACCCAGGTCAAGTATCACCCCATCATAGTCATTGTCTTCAAGCATTTTCAGCGCATCCCTGCCCTTATAAGTGCAAATTGACTCAGACTCAGGCTCAAATATTTCCAGACAAAGCTTAATACTTTCAGCAGTTGTGATATCATCTTCAACGACCAGCACTTTCATATCCAACCTCCGAGCATCCTATATGTATTTCAACCACAGTATATAACAATCAATTTAATTTAAACAATATTTTTAGTTTTAGGCCTTTAAGGAAGTCCCCTCGAAAGTACAAACTCAGAGAGTATAGGACAATCCAATGATTTTTGACAAGTTTGTATTGTTTATATTAGTACATAAATTAAATTTCTTGCCAGGGGACCACCGTTATGTTATACTTCTCAAATAGAAATAAAATATAGCTAGTGAGGTATTTACTTTGGCAGATACCAGTTCAATCAAACAATTACTGGAGGCCGGAGCCCATTTCGGTCATCAGGCCAGCGGTTGGCATCCCAGGATGAAGAAATATATCTTTACCAAACGCAACGGCATTCATATCATAGACCTGGAGCAGACAGTCAAACTGCTGGTTAAAGCTCAGGAGTTCGTGAAGCAACTGGTAGCTGATGGCGGCACGATCCTATTTGTAGGCACCAAGAAACAAGCCCAGGAATCGGTCGAGACTGAAGCCAAGCGCTGCGGCATGTATTACGTCAATACCCGCTGGCTGGGCGGTACTCTTACTAACTTCACCACCATCCAGTCTCGTATAGATTATCTGGTCCGCCTGGAAAACCAGAAATCCAAAGGCGAATTCTCCCGCTTACCCAAGAAAGAAGCTTCCAAACTGGATGAAGAAATTGTCCGGCTGAACAGGCAGTTGGGCGGAGTTAAAGAAATGACCAAAATCCCCACCGCTCTATTCATAGTCGATCCCTCTAAAGACAAGATAGCATTGATGGAAGCTGGCCGCGTAGGTGTAAGGGTGATCGCTATCTGCGACACCAATTGTAATCCCGATGATCTGGATGTAATCATCCCGGCCAACGATGACGCCATTCGCGCGGTTAAATTGATATGCTCCAAGATTGCTGATGCTGTAATCGAAGGCAAAGGCATACAGGTACTCGCACCTAAAGAAGATGAAATAGCAGCGGCGGAAGCTGCAGCAACTGCGCCTGTCAGCAAACCTGCGATATCACTCCTAGTCGAAGATGCTGAAGTCGCTGACGAGAAAGCTGAATAATATATATTATTGGGGGAAAATTTGGATATTACAACTGAACAAATTAAGGATCTAAGACAGGACTCCGGCGCCGGGATCATGGATTGTAGAAATGCCTTGAAAGAGACCAACGGCGATAAAGCTAAAGCCATGGAAATCCTGCAGAAACAGGGATTTGTAAATGCCAAGAAATCGGCTGGGAGAACCACCAAACAGGGACTGGTGGCTTCTTATATTCATGGCGGTGGACGTATCGGCGCTCTGGTAGAAGTAAATTGCGAGACCGATTTTGTTGCCCGCACCAATGAATTTCAAGATTTAGTCAGGAATGTGGCCATGCAGGTAGCGGCCATGGATCCCCAGTATCTTTCTAAAGAAAGCTGCCCGGCAGGGGTTGAAATAGATTTTCAAAATGCCTGCTTGCTAATGCAACCCTATATCAAAGATCCTGCCAGGAGCGTACAAGACCTGGTCACAGAACTCATCGCCAAAACCGGTGAGAATATCGTGATTAGCCATTTCTCCAGATTCGAACTGGGCAAATAAGCCCATTACTTCCGTTTACCTGCCGCCATTTCATTAATGAAATGGCGGCACTTTTATTTGTGGTATAATATCTGAAACGGCCACCTTTTTAAGGTAAACTGTAGTGAGAAGCCGGAATGGACCTCGAAGCTAGAACAGGAGGAAAATGGCCAAGATCAAATACTCCAGAGTGCTCTTAAAATTGAGCGGAGAGGCTTTCGCAGGAAAAAACGGTTATGGTACTGATCCCGCCATCCTGAAACACATTGCCGGACAGATTAAAAATGTCAGTGAAATGGGTATACAGGTGGCGGTAGTAGTGGGAGGAGGCAACATCTGGCGAGGCGCCGAAGTAGCCCGCAACGGCATGGACCGGGTTACAGCCGATTATGCTGGAATGCTGGCAACTGTCATCAACGCCCTCTCGTTACAGGATGCACTGGAGAAACTGAATGTTGTCACCCGCACTCAATCCGCACTTGAAATAAACCGGGTAGCCGAGATGTTCATTCGCCGGCGGGCAATCCGGCACCTTGAAAAAGGCAGAGTAGTAATCTTCGCTGCCGGTACTGGTAACCCCTATATGACAACAGATACTGCCGCAGCCTTACGCGCTATCGAGATCGAAGCCCAGGTTCTGTTGATGGCCAAAAATAATGTTGACGGTATCTACAGCGCCGATCCTAAAAAGGACCGCAACGCTATAAAATTCGATAAACTTACCCATTTGGAAGCCCTCAATCTGCGTTTGAGGGTCATGGATGCAACTGCCTTTTCACTATGCATGGAAAATAAATTACCTATTATCGTCTTCGATGTCGAATCCCCCGGAGGCATCGAGCATGCGGCCGAGGGTGAATCGATCGGAACAATAGTAACGAGCGAGGTGTGAGATGTCGAGTACTATCCTGAGTATCGTAGAGAAAAAAATGAAAGCGGTTTCAGAGGGCTTAAAGCAAGAACTGGCCACTATCCGGACCGGAAGGGCCAGCCCGTCACTGGTCGAGCATCTTAAGATCGATTACGCCGGTGTGATGACGCCTCTAAACCAGGTCGCAGGTATTTCCGCCCCAGAAGCACGTTTGCTGGTTATCCAACCCTGGGACCCGGGCAGCCTCCACAGTATTGAACAGGCTATCCAGAAATCCGATCTGGGTTTAAATCCTTTGAATGACGGTCGTTTAATCAGGCTCAATATTCCACTGCTAAGTGAAGAACGCCGCCAGGATCTAACCAAGATCGTCCACAAACGACTGGAAGAGCGCCGGGTAGCAGTGCGCAACCTCAGAAGAGACGCTCTGGAGGAACTGAAAAAAGCCGAGAAAGCCAAGACCATTTCCCAGGATGAATTCAGACGAGCTCAAGACCATCTGCAGAAACTTACTGACATTCATATTATTGTAGCTGAAAAAATCGCTCAGGAAAAAGAAAAAGAGCTGTTGTCTGTATAAACCTGGGGAAGAGATTGTATGAATAATCTACCATCCCATGTGGCAATCATCATGGATGGGAACGGCAGATGGGCGGAACGGCGTGGATTACCTCGCCTGGCAGGCCATTTGGCGGGTGTCAATCGCATTAGCTCAGTGGTAACCTCCCTCTTAACCAACCAGGTAAAATACGTTACCCTTTACGGCTTCTCCAGTGAAAATTGGAACCGCCCGGAAGAAGAAGTCAAGGGCCTATTTCAATTACTCGAGGAAAGAATCGACCGCGAAGCAGCCGAAATGCACAATCACAACATCCAAATCAAGCACTTGGGACGTATCAACGGGTTGCCCTCAACAGTGCAAAATTCAATCCAGCGAGCCTGCCAGCTGACTCAGAATAACTCCGGCCCGGTGTTGAATTTCGCCTTCAATTACGGCGGCCGCCACGAGATAGTAGACACCGCCCGTAAACTAATAGAACAGAACATCCCGGCAGACAGGATCGATGAACAGGTGTTTGCCGCCAACCTTTATACTGCCGGAATCCCTGATGTAGACCTGGTGATTCGCACGGGTGGTGAGCTGCGTATTAGTAATTTCCTGCTCTGGCAGGCCGCCTATGCTGAATATTATTTCACTGACGTGCTCTGGCCGGACTTTACTCCCAGGCAAGTTGAGCTTGCCCTGGCTGAATTCGGGAAACGTAAAAGACGGTTCGGAGGTTTATGAATCGCCTGGTGTATATAATATATATATGAGCATCATCATTTAAAACAAGGAGGATCGCCGATGAGTACCCCTGCTGTTTACTACGTCAATCTGGGTTTTGCCTGGTTTCTGGTTCTGATGTCTATCTGGGGATATACCACCATCTTGCGTAATACCGGACAAAAAATGGTCTTCTGGCTTTTCTTCGGCATCGCCTGGATGTTATTGGGCATCTCTCATATCCTGACTATCGGAGGCACAGCAGCCGGTGACTGGTACATGATGACTTTAAGAATCGGGGGCTATGTCTTCATGGTAATCTCCGTCCTGAGCCTGATGATGCACATAATCAATCGCGATTCTGTCCATTAATAGTTTGTTTTATATCCAATTCTGACACTCCCCGACTTCTGTCACATGATGAAGAATTTGAAAAAGCTTGAGGTTTATAAAATGGGACAACTAAAATCTGGCTGGAGGAAAAAGGTCTTATTATTAGCGGCTTTATGTCTTATTACTATTCCGGTTGCCTGCTCCGCCGCACCGTTGACTGACACTCAATCACCCGTGATCTCCACTATACAATCCAATATGCCACCGGCAACAAATACTCCTGCCCAGACAATTGTTTCAGCCATCACCACGACACCACCTTCACCTTCGCGTTCGCCTTCACCTTCGCCAACACCTACCGCTTCGGCAACTCCTTCCCCTGGCACGATTCCCATACCTCCATCGACGACTAAAACTCCCACACCTGCCGCCGAACCACTGCCTGCTACATCACCTGTTTTCATTCCAACCGCTACCCCTTTTAAACCCGAAGGGACGCAGGCCGAGTTATTTCAATATATGCTGGGATTAATTAATAGTGATAGAAAGGCAGCTGGTTTAAACCCGGTAGTTTTGAATTATAACGCCGCAGCCCAGCAGCATGCCCAGGACATGCTGGATAAAAACTACCAGGCAGCCCATTGGGGCACAGACGGCTATAAACCTTACATGCGGTATACACTTGCTGGCGGCCTGAATTACGAGAAGGAAAACTCGGCCTATTCTTCCAGTAGTGCCGCTATTGATGTTAAAGATGAGATAAAGCAGCTTCAATACAAAATGATGTATGATGATGCCGCTTCCAACTGGGGCCATAAAGAGAACATCCTCAACAAATGGCATAAAAAGGTCAACCTGGGCATCGCTTTTAATACCAACACGGTTGGGCTGGTGCAGCAGTTTGAAGGCGACTACGTAGAATTCAGCCGGCCGCCTGCTATAACCGGAAACATGCTTTCCTTGACAGGACATTTTCTCCGAGCAGACATCAAGCTGAATAATATTTCCATTGCTTACGATTCCCCTCCGCAACCCCTCACTTCCGCCCAATTAACCAATGATCCGCAGTACCATCGTTACGGTCTGGGAGATAGGCTGGGTATGATCTTCCCTCCAGCACCCGCGGGCCAACTGTATAGTTCTCTGCCGGCTAATGCTATCGTGGCAACCAGAGGTAATTTCGATTATAACGGCTGGTTTTACATCGAAACAGACATCAGCCAGATACTCAGCAAAGGCCCGGGCGTCTATACCGTTGTGCTGGTAGGGCTGGCAGGCAGCGAGTCAATCAATATGACAAACTACAGCATATTTGTTAAGTAGCTACTATTTTTCGGATGATTCACCGGGATTAGAGGTAAGCCTCCAGAGACCGCTCTTTTTCTGCATCCAATATTCGCGTAAAAGCCAGGCGACCGCGACCGTAGTACCAAGAACATCGGAGACCGGCATGGTGAGCCAGACGCCCTTCAAGCCCAGGAAGTGCGAAAGGATATAAAGTGCGGGCACAAAAAAGATCATCTGGCGCGCCAGAGAAAGCATCAAGGCTGTAGTGCCTCTGGAAAGACCCTGAAAAGTGGTTATGCAGACAATAGTAGGGCCTATCAGAGCCAGGGATGAACAGAAAATCCGTATACCGGGTACTGCAATAGCCAATAACCCGGGGTCGCGTGTAAACACACGGACTATCTGCGGGGTAAAAATCTCAAGTAGTATGGTTGCACCCACCAGGCACAGACCTAGTCCGACAGACGCTATTTTCACGGCCCGCCACAACCTTTGCCACAACTTAGCACCCAGACTAAAACCCACGATGGGCATCAGACCATTGGCCACACCTATAATAGGCATGAAGGCAAGGTCGGCGATACGCATGGCGATACCCAGAGCAGCCAGGGCCAGTGTGCCGAAACCGGCGGCCACATGGTTAAAAAGCGCAAATATAATGCTTTCGGTTCCGTCCATAAAAAACGCAGGCAAACCAACCCTGTAGATTTCCCTGATAATCTTAAAGTCAGGCCGCAAATGGCGCCACCTTATCCTGTAGGCGGTCCTTCCACTTAAAATAAACCACAGAGCATATAACGAACCTACCAGGCTGGCTGAAACACTGGCAACTGCCGCCCCGGTTACGCCCAACTCTGGAAAGATCCACAGGCCGAAAATAAGGAAGGGATCCAGCACAACGTTCAACAACTGAGATACTATAGTGTAAATCATCGGTCGCACAGTATCACCAGAAGCGTGGAAGACGTTGCGGCTGATCAGGCTAAATAGAAAGGAGGGCATGCCCAGACCCAACACTTTGATATAGCCTTCACACAAATCCATTATTTCCGGAGTCGCTCCGCACAAGCGTAAAATCTGGCGCGGAAAAAGATTGGTTAAAAGGGCTAAAAGGAGACCGAGTGAAACAGCCAACAGGAAGGTTTGACCGGTCACCCGATTGGGCGCATCTACATCCCTTTCCCCGAATTTGCGGGAGGAAAGCGCATTAACGCCGATGCCAGTGCCTACGCCGATGGCGATGCTGAGAATAAAAAAGGGCATTACAACGGTAATAGCGGCCACCGCGTGAAAACCCAGTTTTGCTACCCAGAAGGTATTTACCAGGTTATAGAGAGAAATGGCGACCATGGAGACGATGCTTGGAAGGCTTAGGCGGACCAGGAGTTTTCCCAGCGGATCGGTCCCCAGACGTTCGGTAGTTTTGTGGAGTTTAGCGGCTTCTTCCAGGATAAATCACCTCATGGCATAATAGCGTCTTACAATCCTTATGAGTCGATTATAGCATGATATTGACAGCCTGATGGTAAAACCATGCTTTGAATATATAATGAAATCAGGTAATAATGCCGATAACCGAATAATTCGTACTGTGTCAGAAGCAAAATTAGCAAGAATTAAGGAGAAAAACCACCCATGTTTAATAAGATTTTGGTTTGCTTTGACGGTTCAGAACTGGCAGAAAAAATTTTACCTTATGCGGTTGAAGAAGCTGTGCGGTTCGACAGCGACCTGGTATTATTCAGAGTAATCTCAGAACCTTACATAATTGGTCTGGCCTTACCAGGCATGCCGGGCATCCCGATAAACGCCCCGAATACGGAAAAGCGGGAAATAGAAGAGGTGCAGGAAGCCAAAGAGTATCTCAAATCAATCGCTGACAAACTCCAGACAGAAAAGAATCTGCGGGTGTCCTATGATTCCGTCATAGGAACGCCAGGGCCGGCAATTATCGAGTACTGCGAAAAGCAAAAAATAGAACTGATAGCCATGGTCACTCACGGACGGAGCGGACCGGGCAGAGTAATATTAGGCAGTATCGCCGAATATGTTATCAGGCATTCCACTCTACCCATTTTGTTGATGCGCCCGCCCAAAGAGAAGACAAAGTAAACTGTCGATACCATTACCTGGTTCCAGCCGTGCCCAATACGGTTTTTTACTAACTTTGAATGGACTCATTATAGTATCTAATACCTCTTTACCAGAAATCTGGGGCATTACCCTCTCTGTCCCTGGTACTGGGGAGTGTATTACTTGACAATTTTCCACAGCATCCGCTAGTTGTCTGGGGTTCGCTGGCTTCGCTGGCCTTTATCGCGGCTGTAGCCTTCAGCCGGGTTCGCTTTTAAATATACATAATCAACCAGATTGAGGCTAATAATCCCCTATTTTTTGACAGATAGCTTGAAGGCGACTAGAATAACAATGTACAAAGTAAATCACACCTCTAAGGGAACTGGAAACGGTATCCTCGACATATAGAAGTGTAATCCTGTTTACGGTATATTAAGGGTTTTTGCAGTGTTATTATTTGCCATCGGGGTAGGTTTGTGTCTTTTATCTGCTCTGGTCACTTTGTGTTTTGTCAGCAGAAATAATCCCCAAGTCCGCAAGGCTGCTTTATGGCTGACTATCGCAGCCGGACTGATATTCATTTTCCAGTCTGTGCGGATTGCTCTCACCGATCAGTCATTGAACTACACTTTCACCCAGATAGCTCCTCAACTGCAATTTACCTTTTTGATCGACCGGTTAGCGGCTTTCTTTATTCTAATTGTATCTATCGTAAC
>CAITCX010000201.1 GCA_903890885.1 uncultured Dehalococcoidia bacterium | reverse complement strand
GCTGTAAACTACCAGGGGGTTGACTTCGATATCAGTTATGTCTTTACATTTAAGCAGTACAGTACCTACTCTTTCAATGGTGTCTACCACTTTTTCTATGTCTTTTCTTTTTTCCCCACGAACACCCAGCAGAAGTGGATAGGAGCGAATCTGGCTGATCATCTTTAATATTTCCTCTCTGCCCAGCGGAAAGGTGCGGAAGGCGATGTCTTTCATAACCTCAACATAGATACCGCCCAGGCCGAACATTACGATCGGGCCGAAAGAACGGTCGCGCCTGGCCCCGATTATGGTTTCAACATCGTTTTTAATCATCTCGTCTACCTGAATGCCTTCAATCTTGGCATCAGCCTTATAAGCGCGGGCGTTATGCAAGATAGCTTCATAGGCGTCCATTACCTCTTTGCGGGTCCCCAGGTCCAGGGCGACGCCGCCAGCATCACTCTTGTGGATGATGTCTTTGGAAACGATCTTCATGACCACTGGATAACCGATCTGCTCAGCATAGCGGATGGCTTCATCCAGGCTGTGAGCAATGAAGCTCTTGGGCATGGGCAGACCAGCGACCTTCATCATGGCCTGGGCTTCTGCGGCCAGCAAGAAAGTCCGATTGTCAGCTCTGACTTTCCGAATTATCTCGTTTAATTTATCCCCGTCCATCTCTATCTTATGAATAGGATCGTCCGCTTGGCGAAGGGTGCGGTAGTTACGATAAACCGCTCCCAGCAGAGAGACCGACTCATAAACATCCTGGAAAGCCGGGATATCATTTTTCTGAAACTCATTGACGTAATGGTCGATTTTGGCGCCCCCAAAGAGTGAATAGACCAGAGGTTTTTTGCCGGCATAATCAACGGTCTGTTTCTCTACTACCTGATTGAACCCATCGGCATCAAAAACCGCGGTTTCACAGGCTAAACAGATCACGGAATGAATTTCCGGATTTTTGAGAGCTGCACTCAAGGCGCTATCATAATAACTCACTGGAGCCTGACCGGATAAATCAATAGGGTTTTTAGAAGAACCGAATGAGGGAATCACATTAGAAAAAGTTTTGTTTAAAACCGTTAAGTTATCGTATAAATTAACATTGAATTTTTCACAAGCATCCGCAGCCAGTACACCGATGCCCCCTCCGTTTGTGATGATCACAGTATTCTCACCTTTGGGAACAGGAATGTTGGCCAAGTAACGAACCCATGTCAAGGCATCACTGATGGTCTCGGCACGGAGGACACCGCACTGATTGATAATATCGTCGAAGACCTTGTCCTCACCTGCTAAAGAACTAGTATGAGAGGCAGCAGCCATTGCACCGCGGGCGGACCGACCAGACTTAATGACTACAATAGGTTTCTTCATAACAGCCTTTTTGAGGATGTTGACGAAGCGCTCGCCTTCGCTGATGCCTTCTATATACATCAGAATGATCCTGGTCTGCTCTTGCTCAACCAGATATTCCAGCAGGTCGGATTCATCGAGATCGGACTTGTTGCCTACAGAGATAATAGAGGAGAGACCTATATTTTCGGTGACAGTCTTACCCATCATACCGATGCCGATGGCGCCGCTCTGAGTGATGACGGCTACATTGCCCGGTCGAACATTCATGGGCCCAAAGGTGGCGTTGAGAGAACTGGCGGCTGAGTAAACGCCGAAGATATTTGGACCTAGAATACGCATGCCGTTTTCGCGGGCAAAGGAGACTATTTTCTTTTCTTCGTTAGAATTGCCTACTTCTGAGAAACCGGCTGAAATAATAACGGCAAATTTTACACCTTTTGCAGCACAGCTTTTAATGGTGTCGAAGACATACTTGGCGGGAATTACCACGCAAGCGATGTCAATCTCACCATCAATCTCCTCAATGGTCTTGTAAACTTTAAAGCCTAAAATATCTCCGCCTACGGGATTAACAGGATAGATATTACCCTTGTAACCGGAAGCGGATATGTTCTGAATGAACTTATGGCCAATCTTGCTTTTATCGCTTGACGCACCAACGACGGCCACTCCTCTTGGTTCGAAAAGGTATCTAATATCGGGGTTTTTATACATGACTGGTTGCCTCACTAAAAGCCATCTTTAACTCGTAAACCTGGTCTTCGGTCCGCCTATCCATCAGAAAGCCCATTTTTTCAAACAGGTGAATCATAGGCCGGTTTTCTACCAGCACTTCGGCGGTAAAACTCAGCAGACCCTGTTTTCTGGCCAGATAAGTCAGATAATTAAGCAGTTCTTTGCCGATGCCCCTGTTTTGATAATCGTCTCTCACGACGAACGAGACTTCCGCGGAGTGGGTGTTGG
>CAITCX010000200.1 GCA_903890885.1 uncultured Dehalococcoidia bacterium | reverse complement strand
CCTGTCTGGCTACTGATAACGACGACGTGATTCTGATCACCGAGCAAGGTCAGTCTATTCGTTTTAATGTTAAGAGCCTGCGTGCCAGTTCCCGCACCAGCGGTGGGGTACGCGGCATAAAACTCGAGGGCGATGATAAGCTGGGCAGTATGTCTGTCGCTATTGCTGGCGCTTTCTTACTTGTCGTAACCCTGAAAGGTTACGGTAAACTCACTGAAATTGAGGAATACAAGACCCAGAGCCGGGGCGGTGTAGGCATAAAGACTCTTAAGGTTACTGAGAAGACCGGTAAAGTTGCGGCTGCCAGACTGGTGAGGCAGACCGAGCAACTCCTGCTGATTTCCCAGGAGGGTATGGTCATTTCGACTCCTCTCAAGGATGAAGACGGTAATGGAATTCCCAATTTGGGACGCAATACGCAGGGCGTCATTATAATGAAGATGGACGAAGGTGACCGTGTGGCTGCTATTGCTGCCTGGGAATAAACAATAATATTCTGGTATTAAAGCAAAGAAAAATTAAGGGGATGGCTTTTGAAAAAGCTGTACCTTTAATTTTATGCTCGGTTTAACTTACAGGTTGATCTACGCAAGAGGGATATCGCCCAGACTGACATCCGAATCGGTGCTGACTTTGATTTTTTTGGAATTCTGGCCTTTCTCGATGTTGATCACAAACTTGGATACGGGTAGATTCTCAAATTCGAAATCACCGAAGCTATTGGTCGCCGCGATGTAGCTCTTATTATTAATCGAATCCACGAGAGTAACTTTGGCGCCGATGACAACTTCTTTCTCCACCGGGTCGTAGACGGTGCCAGCAATGAATCTCTTAGGAAGATTGAGATAGTAAACTCTAACCCTTTCAGCGTTCTGGCGCTCTGGTTTGAGCAGTTCGGATTTGTTGATTAGTTCCTTAGCATCGGACTCCTCCATGAATTTGAGTGCGAGAGTCGGACAAGCATCAACACAACGGGGCTCTTTCCAACCTCTATCGAGCAGGTGAGCGCAGCCTGTACATTTTTGGGCCAAGTTCAGATCCGCATTAAAGTAGATGGCACCGTAGGGACAGGCATCTAAACAATTGCGGCAACCAGTGCACTTAACCGCATCAATTATCACCAAACCGTCTTCTCTCTTATAGATGGCGTCCTTGACTTTACAGGCGGCCATACAGGGGGCAGTATCACAATGCTGGCACAGGACTGGATAATAAGCCACTTTCACGCGGGGAACCTGGCCTCTAACCTTTTCCGACAACTTTAGCCAGAACTGACCGACCTCAGGTTGGGGTTTAGCATATGGTGTCCAATCATTGGCTACATGCTCGTCTTTACAGGCAATCTGGCAATTATAACAACCGTTGCACAGCGAAGTGTCATGAATAAAAACTTTCACCGTTCTTTCTCCTTTAGTCAAGGTATTAAAAAATAGAAGTTATACAAATTATGGTTCTTCATCATCCAACCTGATGGTAAAACCCAGACAGGTGGTAATTTTATTACTTCATTAAATGTACCGAGGTAATATCTGCCACTACCCTCTGGGCCAGTTCTTCCTGACCAGGAGGTACCGGAATACGAGCAGTATAAAAGTTACGACTACCTCGAGCCGGAGAAGAGTAATCGATTATTATCCTGGGTTGCGGCTTGAAAGATTCTTCAAAGGTAATGCCTTCCAGTTTGTTGCCAATACCTTTCCAAACATGCAATTGCCGGTTAAGATATGCGCCATCCAAAGAGATGAACACCTCTCCCAAATTCCTTTTATTGTTTCTATAATTGGCTAGACCGGAGGCCCAGGCTGCGATGCCAGTTATGGCAACTATTCCCAATACTACACCTATTATTACTAATGGGTTGTCCCTTACCATCAACCAGAATATTATACCTACAAATACAGAGATTATGGTAATCAAGAGAAACAAATCACGGCGTCCGGTAGCATCCTCTTTGTGTTCCTCCTCGGTATATTGTTTCCATTCTTCCGGGGTATATTTCCAGTAGACTAAAATGTTCTCTTTTTTAGTGATGCGATCAAGAATTCCGGCCATTTGTAGATATATCACTATAGCAATTATAGCCATAATGGCGATGAAACCGCCCAGGCAGGATAGTGCAAAGCCGCCATCGAACCCGTCCAACCCAATTATACCTGGCAGGAATATGATGAACAACCCCACCACCATAATACCCATCCAGATTATAGCGGTACGGCGGGGTGGATTATTTTTAATATTCAAAGTTTTTGGTCCTGTTTTTATTTTGACCTGGCCACATCCGGCAAAGTGCCTTTGAAGTGGAAGGTGCCGTTAACGATTTGCAGCGATTCGATATTCATGCCGGTGATGCTTCCCATCAGGTTTTCAGCCTCATTGGTAAGGCTGTTTTCATTGTCCACCACCTGCTTAGTAAAAGACAATTTTCCTACTTCAATATCGGCCACATTCAAAACGGATATCTGGTTATTGGTAATGCCGGCCTTGCCTTCAACGTAGATAGGCGGGTCGCCTGGAACCAGTTTCAGGTAGTCTTCAATGACCTTCAGGTTCTCTTCAGAGGTGCCCAGAGCTTGGGCGGTATCCCGCAAACGATCTACCATCAAAACCGCGGAAAATGCGGCGCTGCCGTCCGGGTTGATTTTTAATTGGCAGTCTTTTAAGGGGTAATACTTCCAGGGATGGTTATTGAGAAGTGCGTTGCATTCAGCCTGGGTAAATGTCGCATCTACCTTTCGCGGTGTCCCGAATTTAATACTGGCCTCCGGAGACGCTTCCGATGGCAAATCAGTTATAATCGTGTTGGTTTTCGCTCGGGCACTCTTAAAATCATTAGAGGTATAAGATACCCCCAGATCCCTGGGCTTATTGGACCCGAAAAGATTGGAAACGCCTGGCATAAAACCCAGATAGCCCAATACGCCTACCACGATTATCGCTATAACTACGACAGCGATGACAATTCCCAGCAATATCTTCATTTCAAACTCCTTTTAAGAATAAATCATTACATTAAACCAGATTTCCGGATGATATCCTGTGCCATATTGTAAAAATGATGAGGGACGGCAAAAGTAAACTTATCTCCCACAGTTTCTATTTCTAATTTGCTGTTATCATAAGTGTCAATATTACGACTGTGATCGATTTGCCTTTTACCCAATTCCAGTTTTATTTTGCGAATGCGGCTGATATCAATAGCAAAATTCTGGGGATTTTCCATGAGGGCTGCTTCCGGGTCCTTAGTCTGGTAGTGCTTATAGTAGTTGTAGCCCAGGGTCATAGCGCCCATCATGCCGGCTAAGAAACCCGCTTTACCCTCTTCTTTTGCTGCTGCCTTGGCCATCTCGTTAGTGAAAGCTGCTAGAATCAAACGCTGGCTTGTAAATACAATATGGAAACTCTCAAGAGCGAACAAACCCTTTTTGCGGGAAACAGGGAAAGCGCCTGAAACTGTTTCTTCAGAGGCCGCGGTGGGAGTAGGAAGTTTAGGCGGCGGCATAACCAAAGGTTGAGGGTGGGCTGCAGATGCGGGCGGTGGAGTAGGTGAAACAGGTGGCATGGAAGCAGTACCAGCGATGGGATTGCCGCAAGAAGCACAAAAACAATCACCTGCACTTAAAAGTTTGCCGCATTTAGTACAATAAGCCATGTTCTCTCCTTTTTGCCGCTGCGAAAGTCAATAATTAAGTTAACCGCCTGCAGCGATTTATGTCAATACCCAATAATGAATCGCAACCAGCAACTTTCGATGGATAGGATTCGCTTTATTTTATTTTTAGAATGTGGTAATATGACTTTAGTGGTTTAGTTTAGGTTAGGTTATCAGTTAGGACGTTAGGTAATATCAACTACGGACGGAATGGATGACCTCAGACTTAGCCAACTAATATTATGGGAGGTCATTCAAAATGACTTACACAGAGAAAACCCTACAGTGTGCCGATTGCGGCAAATCTTTCGCTTTTACGGTGGAAGAGCAAGAATTTTACGCTTCTAAGCAGTTCACCAATGAGCCCAAGCGTTGCCCTACTTGTCGTCGTGCCAGGAAAGTTGAGCGGAACGGCGGAAGCGGCGGTAGCAGCTACGGTGATAGAGGCCCACGCCAGATGTATCCCGCTACCTGCGGACAGTGCGGTAAGCAGACAGAGGTTCCTTTTCAGCCTCGCGGTGATAAGCCGGTTCTCTGCAGGGATTGCTACACCAAAAGCAGATAGTATCGACTAATTTGTGAAATAAAAATAGGCCGGGGAAAACCCGGCCTATTTTTTTATTCTGGAAATGAGCGTAATATTCTGAATATACTATCAAATATTATTTATTCACCGGATATTGTTAGGTATATAGAGCTAGTAACAATCTAATTCCCCATTGAAGGGGTATTTACTTACTGCTGTGAGTGTACTAGACTAGGGGAAACATATTAAAATGATGAGATTCCCGGGCAACCGGTAGGAGGTAATAGTGGCTAATTATGAAATTAACATAGTTTCGCTCAGCGCTGCGACGAAAGGTGCCAGACCAGCCAACTATAGCACATGGAAGTGCCCATATTGTCAGGGTGCCGGATTAAACCCCTATGGAAAGACCGGCGGTGAGCGCTGCCCGGCTTGCCGGGGCATGAAGGCATTTGAAGCTAATATCGTTTCCACCCTGCTGGCTACTTGCGGACGCTGCGCCGGGACCGGCCGGATCAACTTTATGGGCAACTGGTCAGCCTGCCCCAATTGTAAAGGGTCAGGTAAAATTTAGGTTTCAGCATAAGTTGCTTATATTGTGCGGTGATTAATTTAATATTTGTTCTTACTATTCCTTTTCCCAGAACTGATATACTTGAAGAGAATATAAGTTCTGGAGAAAAAGCGTGTCTGAGACCGTAATAAACGGTATTAAAATCCATTATAAAGTCGAGGGTCAGGGAAAGCCGCTGCTATTAATCGGTGGATTCGATTCCTCGCTGCAGACTTGGGGGCGGCAAAGTTCTGTTTTTAAAAATTACTTCAAAGTGATCACCTTCGATGCT
>CAITCX010000199.1 GCA_903890885.1 uncultured Dehalococcoidia bacterium | reverse complement strand
GTGTAACCTGCCCAAGACCAAGACCACCAAAAAAAGAGAGCAAAACAGGGCCGTCACGCTCAACACGGCAAGTCAATGTATTTGGGCCGACCTGCACGCGCTCCGCTCCCTTGAGATAAGGAAGAGCATTAGCCAGATCATCCGGATCAAAAGGCTGATTAGAAAAAAAATCAAAATCAACAGAAGTCCTGTGCCCCAAACGCAAAGCAAGCGCCGTTCCGCCGTAAAGCGTAAATGTCGCTGGCGTAGCGTCAAGTTCCGGCCAGAGCCGAAGCTGCGGTGGCGGAAGAATGGATAGATTAGGACAAAAATTCATGTCAAATTGATTTTGTTTAAATCTCAAAACGACCCTAAAATGATAACAAAGGGGCAAGAGGAAATATATAAACAGTACCATTCAATGTGCTAACGTGGACCCAATGTTTGCATGAGATCTTTAACCTGGGTTTGTAATGCCTCAACAAGACCGCGCAACCTGGCTGCATCTTCACGGGCAGTATCGCGTTCGGTACGCATTTGCTCTGCCTGTTGCTCATAACGATTACGCTCCTCCTCGATCAGAACCAGACGTTCACTCACTTGAGCCAATTTGACGGCTTGTGCCTGGTGGTCATTCCGGATTTCAGCCAGACTATTTCCCAGCTCTTCAGCATTTGCCTTGGCTTCATCAAGCCTGGTTTCAAGATCCTCTACGGTTTGTGAGGCATCAGCCAATTCTCGCTCTGCCTGTTCACGATGCTCCCCTGTACTGCGAATGATTTCGGCAACATGGCGCTCTGCCGCCTTAACCGCCTTATTGTTTACCTCGACAGCCATTGCCATCAGGCGCTCAGCAAGCGCTTTATTAACTGCGGCCACCTCTTCGGCCACTTCAACGGGAAGCTCCGCAAAAGGATCAGCCTTGACCGCAACTTGACTATTGAGGTACTCATCCCAAACTTGCTTAAGCCGGGAAGGGTGGCCACCCCCTATTTTCTGGCGCAGAGCAAAGCCGGTGATGTTACGGCCAGTAGCTCGCAGTTCCTGACCGGCTTTGACAATCTCTTCAGGTGTAAATTCGACTGGACGCATAGCAGAAATATTAGATTTGATTGCGGCGGCCTACATAAATTAATGTACGAACTAATTAAGTAACAAACTAACTAATTAATGAAGAAATTAATAAACATATTAACATACAAAATACAACCACTGTAGCACGCATGCAAGCAGCCTGTGTTATTTTCACATTGAAAACGGCCTTATTCTCTGGAGACATGGAGGTGCAGGTATTCCAGATGGCGAGAATCTGGATATATCACAAGAATATCACTTCATATAGTGATCAGCCTGGATATGAGAAGAACTCGTAGGGGGGCTTGGCGTCGAGGAATCAAATATTTTCTACTTTTAGCAATAACCGGCAGTTATCTGAATTCAAATATTAGCCAGTAATATCGCTCTACTGTCCAATATTTGCTAGTTATTAAATTCCGTTATTAGCTTTATTCTATAACAAGATAGCTGCATTTTCAACAATCCCTGGTTCCAGACTGGCCGGCAGACAGGATTCAAGGCGTGGAGATGTTTCAGTAATCATGACTTTGCCGGTTACGGTACCATTTTATCTTTTTTATTGCAAGCCTTTACAAAGGATAATGCATGGTTTTTGTCGATTATCAAGAATTACCCAACCCGCCAAAGGCGGCAAGAGGAAAACAAACAACAGGCGTGATTTCATTAACAGAACGAAGGGCTACGATGCACTCTTTTTGGTCAGAACATCATTCCAGTCCTTCCCTGAATCCGGTGCATGACGAAGATAGTGATAGCCCTGCACCAGGTTTCGGAACCGAAGAGCGAAAAGCTCCCCTTCATGGTCATGGTCAAACCCGAGTAC
>CAITCX010000198.1 GCA_903890885.1 uncultured Dehalococcoidia bacterium | reverse complement strand
GGCTGGCGCTGAGAGGCTGCCCACAAAACGGTCTTGCCCTGCCTTTCCAGACGGTCGCTTTCTTTTTCCAGGGCTTGCACCGCTAGACCGTTTTCCAGCATCAGATGACGGTTGCCCAGCAGCACCTCCCGGCCCTCCAACACAGCCCGGATGCCTCTGCCGGCTATGGCTTCAAATTGCTCAGGAGATGCCCTGATGATAAGTTGTCTCTTGTGGGCTTCTTCCAGGATGGCCTTACCCAGCGGATGCTCGGAGCCTTTTTCCACCCCGGCCGCCACGGTTAAAAGCTCTGCCTCTGCAAAACCGCCGGCGGATATGATGTCTGTCACCAGCGGCCGGCCCTGGGTGAGCGTACCGGTCTTATCGAAAACCAGGGTCTTAACCCGGCAGGCTGTCTCCAGGGCTTCCGCATTTTTAAATAGGATGCCGTTCTGCGCCCCTTTGCCGGTGCCAACCATAATGGCCGCAGGGGTGGCCAGCCCCAGCGCGCAGGGGCAGGCGATCACCAGCACGGCGATAAAGGCCGTGAGGGCAAAGATAAAGCTTTGTGCGCCTAAGAGATACCAGCCCAGGAAGGTGAGCAACGCGATGGCCAACACTACCGGTACAAAGACCCCGGCCACTTTATCGGCCAGGCGCTGGATGGGCGCTTTGGAGCCCTGGGCTGCTTCTACCAATTTGATGATCTGGGCCAGCGCGGTGTCCTCTCCCACCCGGGTGGCCCGGAACTTAAAATATCCGTTGATGTTGAGGGTAGCCCCTGTGACGAGGTCGCCAACTTTTTTCTCGACAGGCAGGGATTCGCCGGTCAACATCGACTCGTCAAGGCTGGAGTATCCTTCGACGATCAGGCCGTCCACCGCAATTTTTTCCCCCGGCCGCACCACTACAATATTGTCCACAGCTACCTCTTCGACCGGTATCTGGATTTCCACCCCGTTCAATATAATGCCAGCCGTTTTGGCCTGCAGCCCAGCCAACTTCTTGATAGCTTCTGAAGTGTGACCTTTGGCCCTGGCTTCCAGCCACCGGCCCAGCAAGATGATCGAGATGATCAGGGCGGCAGAATCGAAATAGAGTTTTCCTTCCAGCACGCCCAGCACCACCAGCAGGCTGTAGATATAGGCGGCGCTGGTGCCCAGCGCTATCAGCGTATCCATACTGGCACGGCCGTTACGCAGGGCCTTGAAAGCGCCCGAGTAGAACTGGGCGCCGATAATGAACTGCACAGGGGTAGCCAGGGCCAGGGCCACCCAGTTGATAATTCCCATATCGGGAAAAGGGATTACCATTAAAACGAAAGTGGGCACGGCCAGAGTGAAGCTAATGATGACTCTCAATCTGAGGTCTGCGGATTCCTTCTGGCGGGCCAGTTTCTCGGTATCGGAGGCGCCTGGCAAAACGGCCTGGAATCCGGCCCTTTCCACGGCCTTCTGCAGGTCCCGTTGACTGAGTACGGTCGGGTCGTATTCCACGGCAGCTTTTTCCGTGGCGATATTGACCGCCGCGCTTTGGATGCCCGGCAGCTTTTTGAGGTCGCTTTCAAGGCCGGCTGCGCAGGCGGCGCAGTGCATACCTTTAATTCTGAAAGTGGTTTGCACGCTCAATTCCCCTTGTGTCACTGGTGTTATTCCGCATTAAGGCTAACCGACGTTAAAGCCAGCCTGCTTGACCGCTTTAGCCATCTGTTTATCGCTGGTCTTTTCCGGCTCATAATCCACGACCGCCTGACCGGCTGCCAGGCTGACTGTAACGGCCGATACGCCTGCAATCCCTTTCAGGGCTCTTTCTACGCTGCCGGCGCAACCGGCGCAGTGCATGCCCACGATTTTGAGTGTTACCTGTTTGGTCATCTGCTACCTCCTTGGCCTGGGAATGGTCTGACTATTTTCTATTTACATTATAGATGGTTCAGCGCGTCAGATTATTGAGCATGCTATCAATCTAGAACGGGGTGCAACTTTTGTCAAATTTGTTTATCTCTATTAACTCTTCACTAGCTGAAAACCAAAAAGCCCCCCGACTATTTCAAGGGGCTTTTTGGTTTATCTTAGAAGGTCTCTCTTTTCAAAGAGACTATTTTGAGCTGTTGCCTCTGATTATCAGGACAAGCACCGCTACCACCAGGATTGCTCCTATTACGATGACTACCCAGACGTAAGGCGGAGTGCCCGCATTCTGGGCCGCGCCGCCAGACCCGTTCAGGTTGACCTGAGCGGTCGGGACGTTGATCACAGGGTTAGTAGGCATCGCTATGGTCGAGGCGGGACGCCCAACTCCTGGCGCGGGAGATCCTGCAGCAGATCCAGGCAGGCCGCCGGTCGTGAAGTAAAAGACCACCCAGTCACTGCTGATTCCGCTGTTTACAGCCTGGACTCTCCAGTAATATTTCTTGTTGGGTTCCAGAGTTTTAGCAGGCTGCCACAGCGCTACAGACAGATCTTTGGCCGAATCCACTATGCTGGTAAATCCGTAATCCGTGGCCAGCTGAGTGTTATAGTTAGCGTTGTTGACTATGCCCCAGGTCATGACCGGGTCCAGGGATACCCCTGTCTGACTCCTGGCAGGAAATACGTATTGGCTTTTATCTATGCTATTGGCAACGCCATTGACGGATTTGACACTGAAGCTGTTAGCGACACTCCACATGCTCATCAAGCCGCGGCCGTCGCCCAGCGCCCCGTTCATGCGCACTCTCCAATAATAGGTGTCAGAGGGATCCAGGTCAATTCCCACTAGTCCTTGGCCAACACTGGTAATGCTGTCTACTATCGTTTCGAAGTCAGCATCCCTGGCGATCTGCACTTGATAGCCGGCATCAGCGTTGCTGTATTGTGAAGTAAACGTGAAGTCCACCGGGCTGCTGACTACAGCATTTGGGGCCGGGCTCTGCGGCACCGGCGCATAAATGGTTGTATCAGTGTATTCCACTAATACGGGGTTGGTCGCTCCATCCGCAGGCGCAGACCAGGCAAGGTTCAGAGCCACGCTGCCGGTATAGTAAAGCCCTCCGCTGGCAGCAGCTGCAGGAGCAGGAGCCTGAGCAGCAGCGCTGCTGATATAGTTTATGGCGCTGATGGTCCAGGTATTTTCGCCGGTGTTCCGACCGGAATCCGGTATAATAGCGGAAACCGGTCCACTACCATAGGTAAAGCCGCCAGCGCTGGTGGCTGTGCCGCCACCATTGATAATTACCACATCAACGGCTCCCGCATCGTGCGGCGGAGTAGTACAGACATACGAAGGCGGGTTCCCAGTTGTGCTGATGCCTGTGGCCGCAACCCCACCAAAGGTCACAGTCCCTATTCCGCCACCCAGGCCATTTCCGCCGATGGTAACAACGGTGCCGCCGGCTGTCGGGCCTGATTTAGGTGTAATACCGGTAATGGTGGGGACAGGGGGACCACCACCACCACCAGCAGGCGGTTTCGCAGGACCAGCACCTCCACCTCCACCTCCACCAGCGGGAGCAGCTCCACCACCGCTCTGATCGGTTGCTTTAAATGCGCTGAAAGTGCCTTTCATACCCGCGGCAGAATATTCGGTTCCGGGTACCGGCCTCCAATCAGCGCCGGTGGTGCCCGTGTTGCTCCACAACTGACCGTAGGGGTTATTCCCATGGACAAAGAAGGAGACGCCACCGAGGACGAAGAATTCCAACCCGGTGGTGCCAACGTTAACGGCAGAACTGGCCGCTGTCCTTTCTAGCTTCATCTCGATGGGCATACCGACGCCAAGCTGGTTTTTCTCATAGACATTAGTACCGGCGCTGGTCTCATACCAGAAATTCCAGTAATTATCCATAAGCCAGTTGATATCTCCCACTTTTTTAGGAGCCATCAGGGCAACGCCAGGAAAACCGGTAGAAGTTGGGGGCGTATTTGTCCAGGTCTTTCCACCATCGCTGGAAGTTACGGTCCCGGTAGCGCATTTTAACGAGATGTTCATGGGACTGGTGGGACTATCCACTGATGTAATTTCGGAGATGGCTCCAAACGAAACGGGCACTGCTATCCTGATTCCGGCACTGCTGGCGATATAACCGTTCCAGGCTACCCACCAGGTATCCCCGTCGACCAGCAATACCGATTTAGGGGTTTGACCGGGTTCAACAGGCAACAGGGCATAAGACCAGCTATCGCCACCATCGGTAGATTTATAAAGAAACTTGGATGGTGCACCTCCACCCATATCCTGTTCCAGCAGAATCACGCCACCGCTATTGTACATGGGTGAAGGACCACTACCACCACCGCCGCCCGGTACTATTTTAACGTTGCTCTCCAGAATCAACTCTCTGGAGCCGGAAGAACCGGTCTGAAATTGCATGTTACTTATAGTTTTGGGGTTGGTTGTAACCTCTCCTGATTCGAAACCGACTTGACCGCCAATTTTAACGGTGTAGAGGTCAATAACGTCAAACATCGAGATGCCGTTGAAAGAGTTGAAAGTGGCCTCGTTGGCTTTGAAGAAGGCAGTGCAATCGCCACGGGTGCCCACATACAGGCTGCCTTTAGAATCCAGTTGAACATTTGCCTGGCCCAGCGTGCCGTAAGGATTCTTGGTGGATTCTATCCAGGTAGCTATGTCCAGGGTCACCGTATCGGCATCCGTAGAAGTCTTGACTACCGCTGCCGAGACGGCGTTAAAACTTGAAGCGGGCACGGTCAGGCCCACGATAAGGGTGGCGCTGGCAGCCGTACCGCTGCAGGCCACGCTCATGACGCCACTGTCAACACCCAGGTCATAGACTTTCGGCGCGGTGGCGGAGTTGGATACTGTCGAGCCATTGACACGGTATAGATCGCCAAAGCCCGAAGGGTCCGCGGTAGCCACTCCAGCCGCGCTAACAGTGCTGTTGTCCAGTCCCACATAAACCTTGTTGGTGCTTGAAGAAGCAAAATCATAGTCGCTGGGGAAAGCCAGGGAGGCCCCTGTGATAGCTGTGATATCAACGGTATTGCTTTTCTTTAAAGCGGCCTTCTGCACCTGGTAATCCCAGGTCGCATCATTCCTGACATAAGTCCTGAGATAGGTTCCCAAAACTCCAGTCGAGTTATCGATGGTGACCCCCAGTATTTCCCGGCTGGTGTCGTAATTGGGAGCGAAGGCTACAGCATAAGTGGGCGTTGAAAAACTCTGCGTAACTAAAGAGGTTGAAGCAGAATGTGAACCGGTTAAAGGACTGGCTATTACCAGAGAAGTAGAGTTTTCAATGCTGTTTAAAGTCGCTATTTCAGAGTCAACCAGTATGGAGGCTCCCGGATTAAAACCGGCGGTGCTGGCAACAGAAACCTTAGAGCCGGACGCACCGGTATATGTGGTTTTAGCTGAATAGCCGAACAAATTCACCGGTGTGTTAACGTTGGACGGAGTTGAGCTGCTGTTAATGGTACTTTTCCAAACAGCGTCATTACTCGTGAAACAACCCACACCCTTGTTGGTACCGACCAGTATCTGTATACCACCGTTATCTACAATATCCACGGAGTAGATAGAGGTGGTGCCGGCTCCAGTAATATTGTCCGCACCAGCCAGCCTGGTCCAGACCTTGCTTCCATCTGTGGAACGGTAAATGCTGGCGGGCACGGCAGGTGTTGAGCCAACAGCGGGGATGTAAGAGTCCCAGGCTACCAGGTTATTGGGGTCAGTCGGACAGACTTTGATGCCCCTGATGTTCGCAACTGAGCCGTAAGTATAATCGACAATCCGGGGAGTGTTTAAACCGGTGGCGGTCCAGGTCAAGCCGGCATCTGTAGATTTGTAAACCGCACCGGCAACTGCAGTACCAGTGGCCGCAACCTGCGCTCCGGCGGGGGCTGCGACAGGAGCAGTCAGAGTTATTGAGGTGGTGCTGCTGGTCACAGCGCTGATAGTGGCGGCGACAGTTCCGATCAGGATAGGACCGGGGCCAAAACCGACAGTGTTTGAAACCTTCAGCGTAGTACCTGTGGAAGACGCGGTCACGTTGGTTTTAACAGGTGTCCACATATACATGGTGGTTCCGTCAGCCGCGATAGTGTAAATATAAGTGTCCGTTCCCGCGGTAACCGCCATTTTAGCCAGTTCCGTCCAGGCATTGGTGCCGGCGGCCACCGGTACCGCCAACGCTAAGGAAGCGGCTAAAATAGCCAGCGTCAGGACAACACCCAGGATCTTGTTCAGCTTTCTCATCTATTTTAATATCTCCTTCAAGATTTGTTTATATTTAAACTGTCTCCCAGAACAGATATTTATCTCCGATTGTTCGGGTAGCCTTGCGTCAGGCTATGAATAAAGTTCCCAAAAATCACCTCCAGTTTCTCCTGGCTGCCCCTTATATTTTCGGGGCAATTTACAATTGCGACTCCAAAATATGAGAATCGTTTAACCAATTTAACTCCCGCCCGCGATTTGCAATAGTGTTTTTTGTCATTCACATTTGATAAATCAGGTTGTTTTTGTCACAGCATATTATGACTGCAATCATTGCCTGTCATGCTTCTATATGATTATCGTCATGGTTTGTACGTAGAAGAATCGCCATTAATGCGGGGGGTATATTAAAGCAGATGAACGCAAAAAGCCCCCCCGGCAGTGCCGGGGGGGCTTACTTGGTTTAGCTAGCAGCTAATCATTCCTTGCGGAGAGACTAGACTCTGCGGGTTCTGACGATCAGGACAACTACTGCGACCACGAGAACTGCGCCGATTACAATGATGACCCAGATGTAAGCGGGAGTAGCCGGGGCCTGAGTTGAGCCTGGGGTCGGCACGTTTACGTTAACCGTAGCGGCCGGGACATTGATGACGGGGGTCGGGATAACTATGGTCTGAGGAGGAGCAGCTCCAGCACCACCCGCGGGAGGAGCTACTGTGGAAACGGGGGCAACCGGGGCAGCAGTGGTGAAGGCGAAAGCTACCCAGTCGCTATTAATACCGTTTACTACTGCCTGGACCTTCCAATAATAAACCTTGCTGTTATCAAGAGCCTTGGAAGGAGTCCAGACGGCCACGGTCAGGCTTGAGGCCTGATCAACAATGGTTTTGAAAGCGGAATCAGAAGCCAACTGTACATTGTAAGTAGCATTGGCTACGGTGCCCCAGGTGATGACGGGGGAAATTGAGACTCCGGTCTGTCCGCGGGGAGGATAAACGCTATCTACGTTGTCAACGCTGGTAGAAGAGTTGCCAGCGGTCTTGACGGTTAAGACGCGAGGATCGCTCCATTTGCTCATCAATCCTGATGGAGTAACTGTCGTGCCACTGGTAGAGCTGGTGGTGCCGGCCAGGCGTACTCTCCAGTAGTATTTGACTCCGGTTTCAAGGGTAATAGGATTGATTTGGGTCAGGTACAGGTTGGTCTTGGACGGTAAGACACCCATGGTGAAGTCAGCGTCGCGGGCTACCTGAAGCTCATACGCGGCTAAATCATTGCTGTATTTGGAGGTGTAGGAGAAGTCTACGGGCAGGTTTACTTCAGCGTTGGCGGCAGGGCTGGTTAAAGCCGGGGGAGCCACAGCCTGATCAGTGTATTCCATGACCTTGAACCAGGTCATTCCGTTGGTAGGAGCAGAGGTTCCGGCTAATTTATACTGATACAGGTAAGTGCCGTCGGCCGAAGGGCTGATAGTTCCGGTGCCCATCGTGCCTCTGAAGTTAGTAAAGTCAGAATTAGTGACCGCTTTCCAATATTGTCCGTTGTCCTCAACATTGCGCCACAGCTGGCCAGAATTGGAAGCAGTTGCGGGAGTGACGATGAAGTACACGCCGCCCACGATATCGAATTTCATGCTGGAGCCCAGGGTCATGCCAGCAGTCATTCCAGCAGGTGCGGAGCTACCCAGATCGGTGAGTTCCCAGGTGGTGCTGGTGCCCAATATCCACTTGTAGAATTGGTTGCTTGAATCAATTATCCATTGTGCCTTTTCAGTTCCATTGGCGACGTATTTAGAGTAATTGATGGAGGCGGGTGGCCACTGGGCAGTATTGCCCAGGGTGGTCCAGGCGGCGCCGCCGTCAGTGGTGTACAGGTAAGAGCCGTCGGTGCATTTTACCAGGATTGATTTAGAATCCGTCGGGTAATTGGTGAATGTAATCAGGCTGGGAGTCAGCGAATTGGGCACAGCGATAGCTGAGCCGGTGTTGCTGCGGATATAGCCGGTGTAACCAATCCAATAAGCATCCGCGCTCAGGATGGTTAAAGCCGTGGTGGCAGTGGTGGTATCGGTGGGAACAGGAACCGAGATAAGAGACCAGGTGTTGCCACCGTCGACTGACTTGATAAGCCTTTTAATGAAGTTGTAACCAGTCTCCTTGTAAGGAGCGACTATGGTAGTGCCGCTGAAAGTAGGCACCGTGTTCGAGTCGCCGAGGTAGTACGTGTCGCTCGTGCTCGGGAAACCCAGCGCGCTTTGCAGAATCATTTCATTGAAGCTGTCGCTGGTCTTCTGGAATACTATTGCCTTCACAGCGGGAGAGCCGGGCCATGTCGCGGTCATGTTCGCTGAAGGTCCGCTGAAGGTCACGGTATACAGATCGGGCACTTCTATCATGCCGATGGCGTTGAATGAACTGAAGGTGGTGGTATCATTGGCTTTGGAG
>CAITCX010000197.1 GCA_903890885.1 uncultured Dehalococcoidia bacterium | reverse complement strand
ATCTCTACAATAGCGGCATGGAGTTGATTTTCATCACGTTGAGGAGCAGTACAGCCTTCCATATAGCTAACATAGGCGCCTTCTTCTGCAATGATAAGGGTACGTTCAAACTGACCAGTATTGGCAGCATTAATCCGAAAATAAGTCGAAAGCTCAACAGGGCAACGAACTCCTTTCGGAATAAAGCAGAAGGACCCATCTGTAAATACTGCCGAATTCAACGCGCCAAAGTAGTTATCGGTATACGGGACAACAGATCCCATGTACTGTTTAACCAGATCAGGATGTTTCTGAACGGCTTCACTGAAAGAGCAGAAGATTATTCCCAACTTTGAAAGTGTATCACTGAAGGTAGTTTTAACTGAAATGCTGTCCATTACAGCGTCCACAGCTACCCCGCTCAGTTTCTTTTGTTCTTCAAGGGAAATACCAAGTTTATTGAAAGTACTTAATAACTCAGGGTCAACTTCATCTAAACCAGCCAGTTGCTTTTTCTTTTTGGGCGCTGCAAAGTAGATAATATCCTGAAAATCGATGGGTGGTATTTTCAGGTTGGCCCAGGTTGGCATTTTCATGGTAAGCCAATGCCGGTATGCTTTCAGCCGGAATTCAAGCATGAATTCCGGTTCATTCTTTTTTGCAGAGATGAAGCGGATGGTATCTTCGGTCAGTCCTTTCGGCGCCAGGTCCATCTCAACCTCTGTCACAAACCCGTATTTATATTCGCTTTGGGTAAATTCGTCGAGGATTTTATTGGTATCCGATTCCATCATTCAGATAATTTAGATCAAATCTAATCACTAACCGTACCACACTGTATAACTGTCAATTTGACGGGGACAAAAGTACTGATAATTGAAAGACTGAATGAGGTTTTTAAAAATACAATCGTATATTCGTTAAAAATTTAACAATTCATTCACTATTAGAAATCACCGGGTCGTTAATGCAACCCCAAAAAAAATGAAAAAATGAAAAAGAAAAAACCGATTATCCGATTACTGGTATTCATCTTTCCGGTGTTCATTCAAATTTCATCTTTCGCACAAGGGGTTAAAGTTGAAGGGGTTCACCTTGTATTTTCAGGATCAACCTATTTCGTGATCCGGAACGGGCACTTTACTAATAATGGGACTTATACAAAGTCTAATGAGACCGTTAAATTTTCTGGTAGTGGAATAGCCCAGGAGATAACAGGAACTCAGTTAACTACCTTAAACAATCTCACTATTGCCACCGGGGCTGTAGTTCATTTACCTGCCGGCAAATCGGTCACCATAAGCGGAACCCTTACCAACAACGGAGGAACTGCAGGACTGGTAATTATGAACGACGCCACCGGCTCCGGCTCATTAATATCCGGCACAACCGGAGTTAATAGCACTGTTAAGAGAATCATTGAAAAGAACAGCCAATGGCATTTTCTCTCCTGCCCGATTAACCAGGCAACCATGCCTGAAATCTGCGATGGCAATTTTGCACCGTTAACCGGCAACTTTAATGCAACTACCGGGGCAACTTATGATTGGTTTTTCTGGCAAGAACCCTTTGCGACAGCGAACCTCAACTGGATAAACCTTAAAAAACCCGATTGGAGTGT
>CAITCX010000196.1 GCA_903890885.1 uncultured Dehalococcoidia bacterium | reverse complement strand
GGCCGATTAAGGCCGGGATAATAAACAGCCAAAGGGCTATTTTCTGTTTCCTTCTCATTGCCACAGCATGCGCGTCCGGAAATACAGAATAATATTTAACGTATATGATTTTAACAAAAATGAACATTAATATAAACCCCTAATTTAATATTAAGGGATTCAACCAGATGCAGAGGCGACGGCGGATAATTGAAATGATATCCGGATAGGTGTTATCATGGGCCTAAAATAAGATCAAACCCGCCGACTCGAGGGAATCGCCGGCGGGGCGGCATAATAAGGCGTTTATGAAGAGATTGTGGCTACCTCTCCTGAGTTTATTGATTATGGTGGTTAGCCTGGCCGGGCCAGCACAGGCAGCACCAGCCAGCGCGGCAAACGTCAAAGAGCTGAATTTTGTTTTTCTCCACGGTATGGGCGGCAATGCCGGCTCTCTTCAGCGTCTGGATGACGCTATCGCAGCTCAATTGCCGGCACAAATCAGGAACTATGAACAAAGTCATCCGGACGTTAAAGTGCAGAGCGATACTTTAATAAGAAGTTACCCGAACGACGTGGATATTGAAAGCTGGGCTAAAAATATCGCTGACAGTATTAACGAGCATTTTGCCGGTAAGAAAAACCTGGTACTGATCGGGCACAGCATGGGGGGCAAGACGGCCCTTTATGCCGTAGCCCATAACATCGGTAACCTGGCCAGCAAAGTGGCAATGGTAGTAACCATCAACAGCCCCGTTAAAAATCTGGGGAATTATTATTTTGTGGGCGGAGATACGGCGCTGGATTACTGGGGAGCGCGGCTGGTGTTGTCCAACAAGGGGGTAATCGAGTCTTTAGTCAACTACGACGGATCTCAAGACGGGCAATGGACAGCTAGCAACAAGCACTGGCTGGCTTTCATTTCAGGTGAAGCCAGTCCGCTGAGTTCCCAGTTTGACATAAAGAATGTCGATGCCCTGCCGAGAGAAATGGATGACAGCATAGTGCCGATTTCAGCTCAATATGCTGAGGGGGCGGATGCGGTCTACTATGGAGAGTACGGTCACGGCGATTTTTCGGAATCAGATCAGATAGCCGGTTACATGTCAGACCAGATACTCAGCTATGTCTTCGGGGGGAATATCGAATGCTCTGCCCTGGCCAGAGCCGGGACTTTCGAACATAAAGCGGGTATTTTCCCAGGAACAGATTACTGGCAGGACCTGGTGGGCGGGGTGCTGGCCGGAAGCGGCACTTTAACACATAAAAATAACTCTTTTTTCAAGTGGCAGGAGTGGAAAGACGTGGTGGGGGAATCTTCTGCCGGGAGCGATCGGAGCAGCTTCCAGATTACCCAAAAGAATTCTTCCCCGATACTGACAGGACTCCAGCAATCAGGCTGGGCCAACCCGGATGATCCGGGGGACGGCCGCGTTTCCCTGACTACCAGAGCTGCCCCCAGAAGCAGCGTGCAGGTGGACTGGAGCGTATATCAAAAGGGGCTGCTGCCCGCGGGAGTTGCCCGGGACCATTATGAAGTTGAACTGGAAACCGGTTCCCAATTTACCAGCATAGGACAGGTATCCTGGGAAACCAGCGACGCGCGTGACGTGAGGCTGCGTATAGGGTCACAGGCAGAAAGTCCGTTCCGCTGGTTCAGGGCCCAGTGGAAAGTCTATTTAAAAGAAAGCCGGCCAAGAAAAATAATTGACGAATTACCTGCCCAGGTTTTACAGCCATAAGGCAAGGGAAAACTGTGCGGCTCAGACCCCAAACCAGGCTCTGATCTTGACCAGGTCCATTAAAGCGCCGCGGGTGACTACACCGGTAACATGGTCATCTTCCAGGACCGGCATATAATCAATTTTCCGCAGGTTCATCTCCTCAAGCAAGGTGTCTGCTGTTTGCTGGGGACGGGCAGTAAGGAGCCGGTCAGAAGGTGTCAGGCAGTCGTTGAGCGTGGTGCTATTCCAGCTCTTGACGGGCACTGATTTTATCTGGCTCAGGGTTAAAAGCCCAGCGAACTGCGTACTGTCCATCACTATTACATAAGTCCAACCTTTTACCAGAATAGATTCGCGGATCAAAGTTCCGATGTTAAGCTGCCCGGAGGATGCGGGAAAATCTTTGACCATAATATCCTGGGCTGTGGTTTTTTGAAGAAGCACGAGCGTTTTCAGCTGACCGCGAACATAGCTGGCGGCAATCTGTATAAACCAGCCTATGCAAACTGTGACCAGGCTGATACTCCACTGCTGCGTGATAATAAATACCAGAACACCCGCAAAAATCAAGAATAAACCTGCAGCCACCCCAATTAAACTGGCGATTCGTGTGGCTTTATAATAATCACCGCTGGATCTCCACAATAAAATGCGCAGTATTTCACCGGCATCGAGAGGATAAGCCGGAACAAAATTCAGCAGGAAAAGCAAGAAAAATATATAGGTCAGCCATTGAGCCATCCCGGCCAGCATCGAGTTACCAGCATTGATAAGGGTGGCATAGAGCCCGTAAAAGATGACGGCAATAACAAGATTGGATAAAAATCTGGCCAGATAGAGCAGGCGCCACTGAGGAGGAATAATTCTATCCCGCTTATCCAGGTATAGTCCCCCAAAAGCAAACATGGTAATTTTTCTGGCCGGGACTTCTTTATAGAAAACCGCCAACCTGATGATTAACTCACGAATAACAGCCGCCGCTAAATACAAAAGGGCCACCACCACACCCAGGATTATCCTCTGCCGCAAGGGATAATCTTCAGAAAACTGGGTGGTCACGATGGCCGTTACCAGGGCAAAGACGAGAATCCAGGTATAATGTACCCTGATGCGAATATTCAAAATCTTGCCAGTCCGAAGACCTGTTTTTACTTTGGCCTAACTATAGCACAGACAATAATTTCATATCAAATGAGAGGACAGTAAACAAAACAAGATTGCCCCCATCGGCGCTTTGAGCTATCATTAAAAATGAAAGGGAAATTACGAGGTGATGTGCTGTGTGGTTAAAATTCAGAATGTATCTTTTAACGCTGGTGATGTTCGCGATACTTTATGCAGTAATCGTGGGCGTCGGGACCTGGATGGGTGTGGGCAGTGCTTTATTCTATCTTATAGCTGCCATTCTGGTAGTAGGCCTCCAGTACCTGATCAGTCCGTTTATCGTCGGGCTTACCATGAGAATCCGCTGGGTCACCGCGGCTGAGGAACCAAAATTGCTGGCCATGGTGGCAGACCTCGCCGACAGGGCCGGCCTGCCGATGCCGAAGGTCGGCATTTCTGAAATGACGCTACCCAATGCTTTTGCTTTTGGCAGGAGCCAGCGGGACGGAAGGGTCTGTGTGACCCGCGGTATACTCAGCCTTCTGAGTGATGATGAACTTAAAGCAGTGCTGGGGCATGAGATGGCCCACATTAAACACCGGGATATGGCGATCATGACCCTGCTTTCAGTCATCCCGATGATTCTCTACTGGGTAGCCTTGAATACGATGTGGGGCGGGATGCTGGGAGGAGACAACCGGGATAGTAAAAGTGGCGGAGGCAATGCCAGTATAGTCATCGGTATCATTGCCTTCATATTGTACTTTGTGACTAACCTGCTAGTTCTCTACGGCTCCCGGATTCGGGAGTATTATGCCGATAAAGCCAGTGTGCAGTTGGGCAACCAGCCCCACCTGCTGGCTTCAGCCCTGTATAAACTGGCGGCAGGTGATGCCCGCCTTAAGGGACAGCCGGAGATGAAGCGGGCCTCAGCCGTGAAAGCCTTCTTTATCAATGATCCATCTCAGGCCTGGAACGAAGTGCGGGAAATTGCCCAAATCGATGAAAACCATGACGGCCGCATCAGCCAGGATGACCTGATGGCACTGCGCCAGAAGAATATCAAGGTGGGCTTCTGGGGCAAGGTCGGGGAACTGTTCATGACCCACCCGAACATGCTGAAGAGGATCCATACGCTTTCGACTTATTACGCCAGTTAATTAAGACCTATAATTCCAGGTAAACATTAGAGAAGGCTACCGGGGAGCCTTCTCTTCTTCTTTTTCTTAAGAGTATGTCATCAGAGCAAGCTTTGTCCCAGCGCAACAATTGAAACAACCTTTAACCTGGATGAAACCAGTGGACTTGGTTTCCAAATGGCAATATTGTGAACAATATTAGTTCTATCTTCCAGCCCTGGACTTTTTACCCTCATCGAAACCGATTGACCTGGAAAGCGAAGCGAGCATATATTGATTCAGGCTAACCCCCTCAAGTTCAGCTATCTGTATCAGTGACTCATGCATAGTGGGAGGCATGCGCAATACTATTTTCCCACTGTACTTCTGGGGTTCGGCTGGTAAAGGTATTTTAATCCCTAGTTTTAAGCAGGTCTCAAACCATTCTGGTTTTTCTATCAGCAGCTCTTTGACGGCTTCTTCAGGGGTCTTACCAGTCATATTTAAGTCGGGAAGTTCAACGTAACTTGCAACGTAATATCCACCTTGCTCCGGTCGATATTTAACTGTCATGGTATAGGGTAAGCTCATGTAATATTCAATTTGATTTTTAATATGGTTATTTTTTATTATCATCTTCTATCCCCCCTGCTTGTCATCGATAATTATTAAGATATCTTCTACGTATTTTGCATTTACCGGATTCTGTCTTTTATACGGATAAACGTGGTTGTTGATGTAAGCCTTGGGATGGTTTCCGCCTTCGATGATTTTGCCATAACGATTAATTAGAGCTTCGAATTCTTCTAGCGAAACATTCTGGGTATTCTTGCGGATTTTCAGCTCTCTTTTTTCGGCCTTGCTCATTTCTTCATCTCTTAATAAGATAGTATTGCTGATAATACTATTTGTCAAGCGTTGAGGGGGTATTTATTAAAAACGAGAATCAGGTGGTATCGCCGTAGTTAGCTGGGGCTGCGCCCTTGAATTTTTGGATAATTTCATTCAGGAAATCGGGTTTTTGTAATATTTGTTCTTTTTGGTGCTTTGAAAGTTTTTTGACCTGGCGTTCTACTTTTAGCGCCAGGCTGTAATCGCCGATCCTGGTTTGAAAAACCAGGAACAACGGGCCTCTACCTTTTAAATATTTAGAGCCATCCGAACCCGGTTTCTGGTGCTGGATAAATCTGCGATCAACATCGGTGGAGATACCGGTGTAAATAGAGCCGTCGCGGCACCTGATGAGATACAGATACCAATCCGCTTTTTTCATCACATTCGCTGAGAATCAACTTTAAGCAATTGTGCTCTTTTCTTCACCCAAGTCATTGAATAGTGCTACACCCTAACAAGATAGCACAGCCAATATCCAGGAACAAGAGTTTTGCAAGCAGTTAGCGGAACCAGAGGGATGCGGACCAGTGTTTTAAGGGATGGGGCGATTAACAATTCTTAACCCCCGGGGCGAAGTTGCCAGATGATACTATTGTGCTCATATTCCTGGCAACAGATAAACCCGAGGCAGGATTAAATGGCTCCGTCTTTAAGTTTCTCCTGGGATTCCATCTCTACGATAGTTTTAAATCTCAGTTCATCATTAAGCACATCAACTGGTTGAGGTACGATGTTCGAGCGTATATTCTCGGATTCTTCTTTGGATTTGTCAACGCTGCGCAGGACTCTTTCACCCAGAGCGGCCAATTCATATTCCTGGTTTTTCCAATTGGCATTAGTGAGGATACGCAGCTCCAACATTTTACGTTCAATCAATTCCCAGGTATTAATCTTGTTCGCATTCATATTCATATTATATATCCTTCCCGGATATTCCGGGTTTTTACTAAATTTTATTGACTTAGGAGGCGCTAGATGAACCGCGAGACTGGCGTCTGGCAATAGAGTTGAAGTAAGCCAGAATTTCGGCATTACCGGCTTCCACCGGGATAAAGCCATCGATATCCATAGTTTTTAAGATGCTCCAATCAGTCTCTTTACCGTTAACGATGACGACTACGGGTACTCTGCATTGCCAGGTTATGCGGTCGCAGGTGGATTGCAGATTGTCCAGGTGGCTGTCCACCAGGGAGAGGTCGAACCTTTCTTTCTGGAGCAACCTGATGGCATCGGAATAATTGGATTGAACAGTGATAGAGACATTGCTGTCGGCCAGGGCGTCGGAGACCCGGCGAGTAACGCTTTTTCTACCCAGGGCTAATACTTTGAATTCCATATTCAATCTCCTTGTATATTTCTAAGTGTACAACCCTGAAGTTACAAAATCGTTACTAAAGATCCTGATTGGTGAAAAAAAGGTTACAATCGCATAAAATATTTATCACAAAATGTTGCTGTTGGCATTGGAGAGCAAATTTACCAATACCTGCATCTGGCGGGACTGATCCAGGCTGGCTGCAGGTAAGGCTGGTGAAAAACCGCCAGGTTGAAAGAAGGGGAAGGCATCTCCGTCTCTAAGCCCGATTCAGACAGCTTCACTGTGATGGTATAACTAAATACCTATATATATTACATACTTCAAATTCTGCTGTAAGGCTCTTTCACTTCGCTGCTCTCGGGTGTCAAAGGGTTATTCCGGAGAGCAAGGGACTTGAAAATCTAGAGCGATAGGTATATTATCGTTTCAAGAATAAAGAGGTGGAAAATCAGAAGTAAAACTCAATTGATAGGAGGTGAACTACCAAAAATATATAAATATTGAACGTTTCAATAATAAAAACACTTCAAATTTTACAAGGAGAGAGAAATAAATGAATAGACGACTTGGTTTCCTGTGGGTTGTCATCGGCATACTGGCTGTATTAGCTTTGCTGGTGATGGCCGGTGGTTGCGCAGGCAATGCGACTGTAACAACGACCGCTACGGCAACGAAAGTTGTGGCAACGGTTACCACAACAATGCCTTCGCCGTCGCCTTCAATAACTACCTCAGCTGCAGCCGCGCCGGCTCCCGGTGGCGCACCTGCCGCTGGTGGTGCACCTCCTGCTGGTGGCGCACCTCCTGCTGGTGGCGCTCCTGCTGCCGGTGGTGCTCAGCCTAAGCCATCTGGCGCACCGGCTCCCGGTGGCGCTCCCCCCGCTGGTGGCGCTGCGCCTCCTCCGGCAGCAACATCTGCCGCACCCGCTGCTCCTGCAGC
>CAITCX010000195.1 GCA_903890885.1 uncultured Dehalococcoidia bacterium | reverse complement strand
TACCACTGCTCCCATGAAAGTGTATAGACCCAGGTAGGAGAGGGATAGGTGCCCAGATCAAAGGCGAAGGCGCTGTGTTGAGTAAGATCACGATTAACGCTGGTATCGGCATCACTATTTCCAGTGGCGCGGAAACGACTGCTTGAATACACAGACCAGTCACTGCCATTTTCAAAATTGCCGCCGGAACCCACAGCAAAAACATTACTGCTGCCACTACCCCATATACTGTTCAGGGAATAACCAGTACCGCCGGACATGGTGCTCCAACTGGTGCCATTGTACTTTAAAATAGTATAGTTAAACCCCACCGCGAAGACATTAGAACTGGAACTGCCCCAAACGCCGTAGAGAGCACTGCTGGTGCCACTGGTAGAAGAGCTCCAGCTGGTGCTGTTATACTTGAGAATGGTGCCACCCAGACCAACTGCAAAGACATTAGTGGCGGAGCTGCCCCAAACGCTATAGAGAGTATTGGTGGTGCCGCTGGTCATAGAGCTCCAACTGGTACCATTGTATTTGAGAATAGTGCCGTTTAGGCCAACTGCAAAGACATTAGTGGCGGAACTACCCCAAACGCCATAGAGAGTATTGCTGGTGCCGCTGGTCATAGAGCTCCAACTGGTACCATTGTATTTGAGAATAGTGCCGTTCAGGCCAACTGCAAAGACATTAGAGGCGGAACTGCCCCAGACGCCATAAAGAGTGTTGCTGGTGCCACTGGTCATGGTGCTCCAACTGGTGCCATTATACTTGAGAATAGTGCCGTTAAGACCGACCGCGAAGATGTTAGAGCTGGAACTGCCCCAAACTCCGTAAAGAGAATTGCTGGTACCGCTGGTCATAGAGCTCCAACTGGTGCCGTTGTACTTGAGAATGGTACCGTTCAGACCAACCGCGAAGACATTAGAGCTGGAACTGCCCCAAACACCGTAAAGAGCATTACTGGTGCCGGTGGTCATTGAACTCCAGCTGCTGCCGCCGTAAACGAGAGCGGTCCCGCCATACAAATCTGAGCAGGTATCGGTGAACAGCGTATGGCACCTCTGGCTGTAATTACTGCTGCTTATACTGTTTTGCGTGGCCCAGTTATCGGACATATACCAGGTCCCCCAGTAAAGATAGCTGGCTGAGACGTTGGCATCATCAGGCACACCGTTATCGGCTCCGTCAGGGTTGGGTGCAGCTACAATCGCCGAACTGTTGACCTTATTTGACTTAACGCCCGTAGAGCCGGGATCTTCCATCAGGGAGTTGCCCGTAGCGTAATAATCCCCATTCATGGCTCCCCCGATTTTTCTAAGTTCGCTTTTAGCGATATAGGTATCGACGGAAGTCGCATCATATGCAACGATTCCACCAACAGCATGAGCCATCGTTATAGAGCCCGTGCCAGAAGCCGGAATACCGGTAAACGAAAGTGAAGTCTTTCCGGTATAAGTCAGCGCAGCCGGTTCGCCATAAACGGTCAAACTGCCCGAATCAGGGAATCCATCCGTACTGACTACATTAAGAAAAGTATTTCCAGCACTGGCTGCGGTGTACAAAGCTGTGGAGGCCGTTGAACCGATTGAAGTGATATGATAAACCCTTACTGTATCGTCCCAGGTATAACTAAGTCCCGAGACGTTGCTGGTATTGACCCAGGACACCGCATCGGGTTTTATACCCAGGCCCACAGGTTCCCCACTGCTGTGTGCGACAGTTATTGAGCCACCGCCAGAAGCGGGAATTCCAGTTATGGTATTAGAAGTGATGCCGGTATAAGTAATTGGCAGTGACTCATTCTGCAGGCTGATTCTGCCCGAATTGGGAAAACCGGAAGTGCTGGCGACATGAAGTATTGAACTGCCAATAGAGGCTGAAGAAGACAGCGTGGTAGACGGACTATAGCTAAAAGTAATTTTAGCGGTCATGGGTGAATCAGTGGTGTTAACCTCGGGCAAAGAAGTAAAAGCAATAGCACTGAAAGTCCAGATGACGGCCTGACCTCCCTGGTAGGCGCTGGTGGTAGGTTCAGACCCCAGGTTGCTGCTGCCTGATTTGTAGGTGTAACCAGGAGGTAACCAGATTCCGACGGTATTAATTTTCAGCGATTCGTTCAAATCCGGGTAATAAGTAATGACGATGTTATAACCGGTAGCATCGTAAGAGCCTCCTGTAACTATCAGCTTGGTGCTATTGATTATGCCATTAGCTACCGTTTTACTCGGAACAGTAATCCCCTTAGGAATCCAATCGTTGGCAACAACAACATCGACATTTTTCTTGTTTATTGGCGGAGCGCCATTTACCTTAGGCAAGCTGTACGCCCACAACGAAGAATAATCGTGAGGATCATAGGTACTGAAAGTGCCGCCCAACTGGTCATATTCTACCTGCCATTTGGCGTCTTCAATTCCGGCATCGGCAGCATACAGAGTATCGGCTTTATCGTTATATTTTAGCCCGGTTTTAATGCCGGTGGTTGAAAATGTCAGTATGGGGAGTATCATCAAAGTCACAATAATCATAAAAGCCATAGCAAGGAGAAGCATCGCGCCTTTTTCATTACGGTTGAGTTTATGAAATAAGAGTTTTATCACCTTATACACATTATTTCTCCCTGCTATGAGCCCGGTCTCGGAATTACCGATAGTTTCCGCGTTTCGGTGGCTTGTTTGCTCCCGGCTTTAACAGTGGATGTAAGCTGAAGCGCCAGAATATGAGTTCCAGAATCGTAGCTGGCATTGGTAACGGACGAGGACGTGTTTATATTTTTAGCGATAGTGCCAGTGGTTGTTCCGTCACTTCTTACAAGATCACCGATATTATTAACGATATTGGCAAAACTATAAGTAATTTGATGCTGAGTGCTGTCCCAGGACGTCCAGGTAAGTGTAAGCCAGTTACCCCCAACGCCAGTTTGCACAAGTTGGGCCTGTTGAACGTCCCGATTTAGATAAAAGACCGCATTTTCAACTTGTTTAACTGACATGACACGGGCGAAGTGGGTATTGCTGATACTTTGTAGCTGATACAATGTAGTTACCACCGATACAGCGACAACCCCGGTGATACACAAAGCAATCATCGTTTCTAACAGAGTAAACCCAACCTGGTTCTTTAGCGTAATTTTCAGTTTGGAAAAGAAAATCATCCGTTTACCTTACAATCCTCTAACGTGGCGGCCATTACTCCATTGTGTGTAATAGTTACCGTGATCTTCTGAATATTGGCATCCCTTTCGGATGCTGTTACGGCAGTAATAGTTACGGCATAACCCGCGTAATTAATGAATTCATTTGAACTATTGACCATGGATGGGTCTGGAGTATAGGAGGTTGCAAACGATTGTTTTTTAATATATTCCATTTGCCCTTGGGAAAGGGTTCTGGCGGTATCAATTTGGTCGATCTTATTAGCACCTTTTAACGCATTATTCATACCCCCCAGAAATCCAACACAAACTATACCAATAATAGCTAATGATATAAGCACTTCCAACAGCGAAAAACCTTTTTCATTTCGGACAAACACACGATACCCCCAGCCTCTTTTGAACATAGTGTATAGATTATTATGACAAACAGGAATAAAAATAATAATAACCAGATAGTCCTTTAAAGGGGCGTACTTTGGTCACGATAGTGTTGACAATCGAATACTCAAGATACATCAGAACAGGATAGCGGGAGGCCTTTCCGGGTGTCGACGAAGGATCTCAGGGAGCCGTGGCTTTTTCAAACGCCCAACCTCAAACCGGTGTCATTATGGATATCAGCATGGCTCTAGCATCTCAGGGAGGGGAATGGCAGTCTCACGTAGTCTGTAATTTGTCTCCTGTTTTTTGTTTGGTGCTTGTCTCTGTCCCTGATTCTTTTGCCGTTTCTGCCCCCTTTACTATTTAGCGATGTTTTCCGGGTTTTGAGCGTGAGCTTGTGCTTCCCGGCTGGAAATTAAACCCTGCCTCACCAGGTCATTCAGTGACTGGTCCAGGGTCTGCATGCCGATACTCTGTCCGCTTTGTATATAGTTGGTTATCTGGAAGGTTTTTCCTTCACGTATAATGTTTCGGATAGCCGGAATGGCAATCATTACTTCCACCGCCGGGTATACCCTTTTCCCATCCGCTGAAGGTATCAGGTTCTGGTAAACGATAGCCTGTAAGACGGTAGAAAGTTGCATCCTTACTTGCGGCTGTTGGGCTGCCGGAAAGCCGTCCACGAACCTGTCTACAGCCTGGAAGGAACTGGGTGTATGCAGAGTGGCCAATACCAGGTGACCGGTCTCGGCGGCCGTCAGTGCGGCAGACATGGTTTCCACATCACGCATTTCGCCGACCAGAATCACATCCGGGTCCTGCCTCAAAACGTGTTTTAAACCACTTCCGAAAGATTTAGTGTCAATATTGACCTCTCTTTGGGTGAAGGTACATTTATTATCCTGAAATAAGTATTCTATCGGGTCTTCGATGGTGACCACCTTCCGTTCCTGTTGACAGTTTAAATAATTCAACATAGCCGCCATGGTAGTGGACTTGCCGCAACCGGTAGGGCCGGTCAAGATGATCAAGCCGTCCTTTTTCATAACCAGGTCCTCGCAGACCCTGGGCAGACCCAGGTCGGTGATGCTGGGAATGTCAGTGGCTACCAGGCGCAGGACCAGGGAAATCGTGCCCACTTGAAAAGAGGCATTCACACGGAAGCGGGCAATGCCTGCGGCGTCGTAACCAAAATCCAGTTCATGTTCTTGTAAAAAGGTGTTCCGCTGGGCCTGGGAAGTAATATCCTGCAGGAATCCCGCAGTGTCTTCGGCAGTGCACACTGGTAAATCTCTTTGCACCTGTAGTTTCTTGTGTATGCGGAAAGCAGGAGCAAACCCGGCTTTGATATGCACGTCTGAAACTCCGCGCTCCGCGGCTGCCTGTAATATCGTTTTGAGGCCGGTTTCTTTAACAGCCTTAATGTCATTTTTTACATAGACACTGCTGCTCACCATTTGGATCCTCCCTCAGAGATTGAGAACACCTTCTTTTATCATAATCGGTGGAAACGTTTCTTGGAATAGGCTTAAGGTCTCATCACATTACAGTATTTTCGTAATGGATCAGGCTCTCACCTCGAAATCCATAAAGTCTTGCATTCAGTATCAAGCTTCATTCCGCACAATAGTTGTTATGTTGTAAGCTCGGAGGGCTTTCAAATTGAAGTTGATGACCCTGCAGGATTAGAGTATTGCCTATGTTAGGCATTCAAGTAGTTGCTGTAACGGTTGGTATGATATCAGAATGCCGTCTGCTTTTTTGGTGCGTGTATTATGTTATTCCCCAAGTTTCGATGCTAATTCCATTATTAGAACCTGGTAGATCGGTTCGTTGATCCAGATCGCTGGGATAATCAACTCTCGCACTATTACTTAAAGTAGCGGACTTAGAGAAAATCGCGCCATTGAGGATACCAGCGCCGGAAATGGTGAAGGCCGCAGTTGGAGCATAGATCACAGCCGAAGCATGGCCGCTGCCAGTGACGGTTATAGCCGTCGGGTCGGTGGCTGGAGAAAGCGCAGGGATAGTAGAACCTGGTGGGACAATAATAAAAGGAAGCTGACTGGTGTTTGTAAAAGAACCGGCACCGCTTATCGATACCTCATAAGTTTGAGCCGAATCACCTCTTACTACCACTTTCTCGGGACCGACTATCTGCGCACTATTGCCTAGTATCAGTGCTCCGTTTATATAAATATCACTATTTATATTGAGGTTTCCCGCGCCGCCGTAGCTTAAATCACCACCTATATAGATAGTGCTGCCAAAAGAGGTACTGATACTATTACCCACGGTAAGATTACCCAGATCTTTAACACCACCATTGAATGTGAAGGTACCACTTCCTCCAAGATTAATGCTTCCGGCGGTCAGAGTATTATTGAAAGTTATATTTAGTGACCCACTGCTACTTATTGTGCCTCCCACATATACAGAACCGGAAAATATGATATTCTGGACCCCCGAGCTGAAATTGATATTGCCGACGACATACACCGGGCAATCAAAAACAACATAGTTGACGTTTGAAAATGTTAAATTCCCTGATCCATTGACATAGATTGGGTTAGTGTAATGATAGTAGTTGGAATTGCTACCATTGTTTTGAACCGTCATGGTACTGACTGGAGTACCTTGAGGAGCAGGGGTGGCTACACCAGTAAAAGTCTCATCATATACGGTTTGTACAGTTGCGTTCAAATCTGGTGCAAATGAATCGGATACTTGAGGTGCACCGGAAGTTCCAGTTACACCTGTTAAAGTACCGGAAGCGGTGACATCCCCATTTATATCTGCCGAACCTGATAACGTTATATTACCACCCGCATAAACATTTCCATTACAAAGTGCAGCGCCGGACATATTGATATTTCCTGAAGTCGTCAGGGCATTAGTAATAAACCCACCTGGGATATGGCTGGATAAAATTTTCGTTGTTATCGTAGTAGTTCCACCATTTGCATCAGTGCCGGTTGAAACCACGTGATAAACAAGTCCCTGGCTTGTGAAATCTGTAGCAGGATTATAACTAATCGCTACCTGTACTCTGGAACCATCCTCTGTCAAGTTTTCTATTGCTGGAAAGCTGTATGAATACGAATTATTTTCGCTAACCCAACCTGGTAGGTCCATTGTTAAAATGTTCTGGCAAGCACTTTCAACCCCTGCATCGGCTATGTAAAGCTGGTTAGTGCTGGATAACATAGCGCTTCCCTGTTTAAGGCCGGAGCTCATGAGGTCCAACAGCGGCCCAATCATAATCGCTACCAGAGCAAAAAGGATCAGCGAAAAAGCCAGGATATATCCGGATTCCTCATTCATATTAAAAAATAAATTATTTTTAAATTTATTAAACATCTCTTATTACCTTGACCCTTGGGAAAGGACCGTTTTCTTTATCCTTTATTAATAGCGTCCATTATTTTGCTCTCTTTTTTTCGGCAAGAAATGAAATAGTTATTCTAATTTGTGATAGTAAAACTCTGCGTACCAGAAGTACCACCGCCGGGTCCGGAGTTAGTTACTGAAAAATCATAAGTTCCTTTGGCGCTTCCTCCACCGGCCAGGGTGATATTTATTGTAATCTGTGTAGAGTTATTTACCGTTGTGGAATTTAGAGTAATGTTTGTCGTTCCCACACTCACTGAACTGACACCTGAGATGAAATTCGTACCGGTCAATATGACGGATAACGTACTCCCTCTGGATGCGCTGGTCGGGTTGATGCTGCTTAGGGTAGGTGCCGGATAATTGACATTAAATAACGCGCTGGTAGACTGGGAAAGGCTGCTGCAGGTTGCAGTTAAGGTGTAACCGGTGCCGGCTTTATCAATACTCAGGTTGGTAAAGGTCGCCACCCCATTGGAAATAGATATGCTGGTAGTCCCGGATAGAATTCCTGCCGCCGGGTTTGTCCCGATTGCGATTGTTACATTTCCGGAATAGCTGAGAACGGTGTTTCCTCCGACATCCTGGACTGCCACGATCGGTTGTTGAGTAAATGTGGTTCCTTTGTAGGCTCCACCCGGCTGAGAAGTAAAACCAAGTTTCACTGCCGTTCCGGCTGTTATATTGAAAGCCGAACTGGTGGCTCCGCTCAGGCCCGTGCTGGAGGCGCTCAGGGTATAACCGGTGCCAGTCTTATCAATACTCAGGCTACTGAAAGTAGCTACTCCACTCACCGCGTTGACTGTTTTGGTTCCCGCTAGTGTGCCGCTGGAGGGATTGGTACCGATAGCCACGGTTATTGAAGCGCTG
>CAITCX010000194.1 GCA_903890885.1 uncultured Dehalococcoidia bacterium | reverse complement strand
CTGACATCTTTATGGCCTAAAATCTGCGAGACCTGCGCCAGGTTTGCCCCTTTTTTGAGCATACCCCGCGCCCCACCATGCCGCCATTTATGCGGAGACCAGGACCCGACAACGCCGGCCCGTTCCGCAAGCCGTTCAAAAATCTGATAGATACCATTCGGCGAAAGGTGCCCGCCGCCCTTCTTCGAAGGGAAAACCCACTCAGAACCGCAAACCTCTGCCCATGCTTTAAGAGATGCTACAGTCTCAGTTCCAAAATAAACCTCGCGGCTTTTGTCCCCCTTTTCATGAACCAACGCCCGCCGGCGCACCAAATCAATATCACACCAGCGCAGCCCAGCCGCACCCCCGGCCCGGCACATCGTTGCCCCTATAAAATACACCAGCGCCAAATCTCGCGGTGATTCAGCAGCCACACACAAGATTTTATCCCGGTCATCTTCTGTGATCCCCAATCGCGGCCGCTGTGGTTCTTTAGGCAGCTCCAGCCTTACGGCTGGATTAACCTTTATTTTTCGCTCTACCACTAGCCACTTAAAAAACGTCCTGCATGCCCTAAGATAATCCCTGATCGTCCAAACCGAATAATTACGCTCAAATAGCCTGGCCCGCCAGCGCCGCAGCCGATCCACCCCAAGGGTTTTTAATTCTTCATCCCCCATATCTTTTTTCAATTCTGCCAACATGTAACCATACCAGGCTACAGTGGCCTTGCTTCGTATCCCCTGTAAACCAATCAAATAATTTTCTATCGCTTCGCTCAGCTTCATTGATTCACCTTTGTTTTATGAGGTGATCAACCCGGCCGCAAGAAATATACCAATTAAAAAACGGCCAGGTAACCCCAGCCGCTTAAGCGTGGAGGTCCAACCGCCTGCCCGTTTTAGCCGTCAGGCGCACCCGCCCGGTGCGCCTGACTACCAAATGAAAGGACCCTAAAAGGTCCCAAACCCATGTTTATTTTAGCACGAAAAGGAGCCCCATGATCAATAAAATTGTAAATATTTTAAATAGTTGGCTGCGCTTGATCCGAGCCGTTGAATCGGTTTTGATCGATGTCATAGCAGCCACCGCCCCATGGCTTGCACCGCTGATCCCGGCCTACATGGTCTATAACAACCTGTTAACTGTGCTGCAGTTCCCGAGCTGGGTAGCCCTGGCTGGAGCTGGTGTGGTGGAATTACTGGGATTAAGCGCGGTTTATACCAGTTTCCAGCTCTGGCAGTATAACGACAGCCGCCGCCAAACCGACCAGGCCGCCCCGACGCGTATAGCCATAACCATGGCCCTGGCCTACCTGGCAATCGTACTCACTGTGAATGTATTGCTCGACGAAGCCCCCACCATCCAGCGCCTGGCCAAAGCCTTAATGTCCTGCTTGAGCATTATCGCCGCCGTGATCCTGGCCATTCGCAGCCAGCACGGCCGGCGGCTAGCAGCCGCCGAAACCGCCAAACAGGAAAGAAAGGAGGAAAGAGCAGCAAAACGGAAAGAAGCCGAAAATAACCGAAACTTACCAGAAACTTACTCCAGCACAGATTGGCGAAATTTGCCCCAGGAAGACCGCCAGATCATCAAGGCCATGACCACCGCCCAGGTTATGACCGCCTACCATGTGACCGAACGCACCGCCCTCAATTGGCGACATAACGCTAATGCCAATGGCCACACACCAGACAATGAAAGGATTTTATAAAATGTCCACCAAACCCACAGATTTTACAGCCTCAAATATCCAATTTTATCCCCTGGCTAACCAGCGCCAGGCCTATCTAATCCGTATGATCAACAGCCGCCAGGCCATCGCCAATCTAACCGCCCTGGTGCACGAATTAGAAGAAGCCGGCCCTATTGAATCGCTCCAGGTTAATACAGCCTTCTTACTGGTGGATGTGTTAGATGCTATCGGTTTCGGCGATGATGAAAAAACCCTCATCCTGGGTTTTATTCCTCCAGCCACAAAATCTATAATTCACTAGCCGCCCAGCCCGCAGGGATGCGGGCACCAGCACATTGAAAGAGGGATCATGCTCACAGTTGATTCAATCCGAGCCTTAAAAGGCGCGCCCCTGGCTGTATTATGTGTCCTACTCCTGGCCCGTCAGCCAGTGACACAGGAATTTTGTGAACGTCATACCGGCTATACTGACAAGCCAGTCTCTCAGGCCTTGCGCCTGCTCGAGGAACTTGGCTATATTACCCAAAACGGCCGCATTTCCTGGCAAATCGCCGGCGACACAGCCCAGTTACCTTTTATCCTTCCAAATGGTGACAGCCCTACCCCGGATCCGGCCCCTGCAGCTGCACAAATTGTCACCAATAAAATTATTTCGAGTCGGAAATATTCCGACTCGAAACAGCTTACTGCTGCTACTGCTATAGGAAGAACAAACATTAAGCGCTCAGAAGCAGCAGACGAGTCGGAATTATTCCGACTCAATTTAGCTAAACTTCATCAAGCCGGAATTATGGGCAAAAAGGCCGCGCAGCTTGCAGCCCTCGAGCAAATAACCCCGGCCTATATCACCGCCCATAAAGCCTATGCAGATCACCGAGGTGATTCAATCGGCCTTTTAATTTGCCGCCT
>CAITCX010000193.1 GCA_903890885.1 uncultured Dehalococcoidia bacterium | reverse complement strand
CCACCTTTAAGTTATCTACAACTATATACTAACATTTCGAAAGTAAAAAAAGGTTAACAAAAAGACTGAAAGGTTACAATCTGGTAAAAAAATGGTAAAAACATATTACAATACCGGTTCTAGAGCAGGCGGGTATTTCAAACTCATGAAAGATGTATTAGGGCCTAAAAACGGCTATGCATAAAATGGTGTTCACTGGTATTTTGCTAATTGTAAATAAATTGGGTAAAATTATGCGATACCCAAGCAAATATTCAAATCTGCTAATTGTTAGCTGGCAACAGGTAAAACATTCAGAGTATAATTTCAGAGATGTAAAATAGGGAGGTAGAAATTTTATGGGTAGAAAACTGATCAGGGTATTCATGAAGAAAGCCCGGCAAGCGGGCCTGAGCCGCCAAACGATTTTGGCGCTTTTGAGTGTGGTGGTGATAGCCACCATGATAATGACTGGCTGCAGCAGCACAACCAGCACGTCGACAACAGCCGCCAAGCCACCGACATCGACGTCGTCACCTGCGGCTGCTGTTCCTTCTACCGCTTCCACAGCAGCACCATCCTCCAGTGCCACCGCCAAACCTTCGGGTGCACCGCCGGCAACCTCAACTGCGGCGGCACTCCCCACCCAATCCACACCTGCGGCACCTTCTGGATCACCTCAACCGGTTCCAGCGGGATATAAGATGGTTTCAATTCCCGCCGGTTCATTCGACAGAGGGGACCACTTCGAATTTGATGATCCCAAACATCCTTCCGATGAAAATGTTAGACGGATTCTCAGCATAAGCGCATTTAATATAGGCAATTATGATATTTCAAATAAGCAATATTGTGATTATTTGAATGATGCGCTGGCCCAGAAACAAATCACCGTTGGTCCAGGACAATACCTGGTAGTCGGCAGCCCAAAGGGTTATCTTAAAGTTGATGCTGGATTAGTTTTCCTGACCAGCGGCAATAAAGATATGCTCTTTTTAAGCCGTACTGCTTATAAATACAGCCCGATTAGCTGGGACGGCAGCAAGTTCGCTGTGGTGGAAAACCGCGAAAATCATCCGGTTACCGGGGTGACTTGGTATGGAGCAGCGGCATACTGCAACTGGCTCAGCCAGAAAGAAGGCTACCAGAATTGCTATGATCAGAACGGCTGGGGTACTTACCTGAACCGGAATGGCTACCGCCTGCCTACTGAAGCTGAGTGGGAATATGCCGGACGCGGCGGTCAGTACAATCCTTACACCAATTATCCCTGGGGCACAGTAGCCGATAAGACCTACGCTAACTGGCCAAAATCGGGCGACCCGTGGGAGACTGGCCCGGCGCCTAATACCACTCCCAATGGATTCTATGACGGCACTTTGAAAAAGAAGTCTGATTATAACTGGCCCGGCTCTATGGAAACCTATCAGACCGGCAACGGCGCTAATCCCTGGGGTATTTATGATATGTCCGGGAACGTCTGGCAGTGGAGTAATGACTGGTATCGTAATGAATACTACGGCGAATGTCCCCTTGCTGACCCGCCCGGCCCTGAGTTTGCCAAAGCCAGTTCGATGCCCGATGGGTTGTTTTACCGGGGTTTGAGAGGTGGAGTGTGGTTTAACGGTGACCCCGATAAATTCAACGGTGTAGACAACGGGCATGGCCGCCTTTCGAACCGAGACCCGGCCTATTATCTCGGAAATCCAGATGATTTCACCTGGGCCCAGTGCGGCTTCCGTGTTATACGCCGAGATGCGCAAAAAGTAGATCAGGAAGTTGCTGTTGGGAAAGATGGAACGCAACCAGCTTGGCATTTACCTTCAGCTCCACAAGCCAAGCCTGCCCCACCTGCAGCACCTGCAGCCAGTGGTGCCCAGACTTCAGCCAGTGCGGCTCAGCCTAAGCCCAGCGCACCCGCAGCAGGCGGTGGAGGAGCAGCCCCTGCTCCTTCAATTACTGCTATTTCACCCAGTTCTGGTCCGGCAGCCGGCGGCACTGTTGTTACCATCTCCGGAAACGGACTCGGCGGTGGAATAGGAACGGTGACCTTTGGCGGCGTTGCCGCCACGGCCATCAGCCAGGTTGGAGACCCGCCTTCGTATCAATGTACTACTCCAGCACACGCGGCGGGAGCCGTGGATGTGGTAATTACCACTGGTGGAGGCGCAGGAACAAAGACGAGCGGCTTCACCTACAATTGACGTCCGGTTTTCTGATCTTAGTGTAGTCTGAGAGATCAAAAGACAGGTAAAAAGTCAGACCGCCGTTTCGCCAGTCGGGTGAAGCGGCGGTCTTTATTTTCTACGAAAATTCGAGATAGCCATGGGAATATTTTCCGCAGCCAGGGTTGGCCAGTTTAAAGGCACCAACTGTTTTAGACCTGTTATCACCGCCTCAAACGCTCCTGTCAGAACCACAATCAGCAGGAAAATATAGACAAGTAAGCCTCATCCCGTGTGAAAAGAAAAAAATCCTGGTGAGTACGGCGGAAAATTGTGAGGAATATTTAAAGTATGAAAGTAAAATGGTGGCAACGAGTGGATTTGGACCACTGACCAAGGGCTTATGAGTCCCCTGCTCTACCACTGAGCTACGTTGCCGTCCTATATTTTATACCATATTGGAGTGCGGGCAGTCAATTTGCCTGGAAACAAAATGAATATCGGTTAGAAGCGTTGTGGCGTTTGAAGCGTCCTCGCGGGAAAGCGCGGAATTGTGTTTTGTATTGGGTAGTCCCTGGGTATCCCCTAACCCACACTTTAAACAATTTCCGCGATTGCCACCGCAATCTATACCGTTTAGAGGTTGATGAAGCCCGAAAGAGAAGCTTGCCAGTTGAAAGAGGTGGAGCGGGAGACGGGATTCGAACCCGCGACGTCCTACTTGGAAGGCAGGCACTCTACCACTGAGTTACTCCCGCAAGCTATTATCAATGATTATTTAGTATTTTACCCTTTATTATGTCTCCCAGTCAATGTGCGTTGCCGTTCAGTACCCGCTGATAGGCTTTTTCGTATAAACGCGCGGAAACACTCCAGGAATAATCGAGGCCCATTACCCTTGCCACGGCAGCCTGCCAGAGGGCCTGGTTTTTGTACATGGAAACGGCCTGGAGGACGCTGTCTACCAGTGTGCCGCTTGCATACTCATGAAAAACAAAGCCAGCTCCCCGCGTAAGGTCCGCGTTGAAAGCAGGTACCGTATCCACCAGTCCGCCGGTGTGGCGCACCACGGGGATCGCGCCGTAGCGCATGGCGATCAGCTGTCCCAACCCGCAGGGTTCGAAGCGGGAGGGCATCAGAAAAATATCACAGCCGGCATAGATCAGGCGGGCCAGGGGTTCCTCAAAGGCCACAATGCCCGCCGCCTGGCGCGGATAACGTTCGGTTACATCCCTCAGCAATTTTTCATAATTGTCCTGGCCCCTGCCCAAAATCACAATTTGAGCGTTGCTCTCGTTGAGAAGCCTGTCCAGGCCTGGTCCCAGTATGTCCAGTCCTTTTTGTTCATCCAGTCGCTGTACCATGCCTATCAGGGGTATCTGGCTGTCAACCGGCAGTCCGCTGACCCGCTGCAGAGCGATTTTATTATACCGCCTGTTATGCAGGTCGGCGGCGGAGTAGTTAAGCGGAATTAAGGGGTCGATCTGGGGGTTCCAATCCTGTTGATCCAGGCCGTTGACTATACCCAGCAGGCTGTCATTGCGGAACCTCAGCAGAGTGTCCAGCCCTACGCCTAACTCCGGGGTAGTGATCTCCCGCGCGTAAGTCGGACTCACGGTAGTGACCAGGTCTGCCCGCAGGACAGCCTGGCTCATATAAGTGAAGGGGACGGGGGGAGTGCCGGGCGGACTGCCATCCCAGTCCCTGGTCAGTTCGGGAAAATACTTGAAGTTTGCGTCAAAGAAACCCTGGTAAGCCAGGTTGTGAATGGAGAAGACGTGTTTATAAGGCTGCCCGGCTTTCTTTTGCCACAGCACCAGCAGGGCCGTCAGCCAATCGTGGCAGTGCACGATATCCGGCTGAAAGTCCCACTCAGGCAGAATCTCGAAAACAGCCCGTGAGAAAAAATAGAAGCGTTCCAGGTCGTTGTGGTAGACCTCGCGGGTCCCGAAATAGCGGTGGTTTTCCAGGAGGTAGACCGGGACGTCCTTGACGGTAGTGACATTTAACGAGACAGTCTCGGGCTCGAAAGACAGCGCATAGCCGGGAATAACTGGCGTCAGCGGAAAGCGCTCATCCAGGCCGTCATACTGGGGCATTAAAATGCGAACGTCATGGCCCAGCGAGCGCAACGCGCGCGGCAATGAACCCACTACATCCGCCAACCCGCCCACTTTAGCCAGCGGAGCCACTTCAGATGAAACAAAAAGGATTTTCAATGTTGCAAACCTCCGGTCATTACCTTTCCTATTATATATATATGTAGGGGATTTTACACCGCCTTTTCCCCAAAAGAGGAAACCATTCTTATTTTAAGAGCTGGATAAAATGACACAACAAATGCGCCTGAGAAGAGACCCAGCACCCATGGTTCAAAGGATCGCCTTTCAGATAACCAGGGATATGAAATACAACCCTATATATCTGTGGTAACTCAAGCTGTGCTCGACACAGCAATTGCCGTGCCTGTAAGGTTTTTCACAAGCTGCCTGATCATCATTATGATTTGCAGACTTTGAGTATTGAATGGTGAGATTCAAATCAAAGAAACGGGAAGCTGGAATTAGGCCAGCGGCTTAGCGCTAGCGTTCTTTCTTGGCTTTCTCAATAGCTGCCTTCAAGGAGACCGGATCATACCCGAGTTTTACTGCCTGGTCGAAGTCCTGCTGAGCTTTCGTGTCGATGTTCAGACGTGTGTAGGCTAAGGCGCGATTAACATAAGCATCGGTAATGTTAGAGTCGATACGGATTGCCTCAGTGAAGTCCTGGACCGCACGCTGATATTGGCCAATTTGAATATACACTAAGCCACGGTTATCATAGGCTATGGCAAAGTTAGAGTCGAGACGGATTGCCTCACCGAAGTCCTGAATAGCGAGTTGAGACTGCTGCAGCTTGTAGTAAGCCAGGCCCCGGTTGTTGTAGGCTGGGGTATAATTAGAATCGACTTGGATTGCCCGGTCAAATTCAGCGATAGCCTCTTTAAATTTACCCTGGTTCACCAGTTCCACGCCCGCATCGAAGTGCACTCTAACCGCGACCAAATGGGCCTGCTCAAGATAGAGGTCAGCTACAAAATTATCTACGGGGGCGTAGTCATCAGTAAGGAAAAAATTGTCTTGCGATTTGAGCCAGGAGGTAAGGGTGTCTTCAGACGCAATGACCGGGGTAGCAAAACCCGCGCGGGCGCTGGCCTCGTTGAGCGCTGTGGAAGACAGCGGCTGCATTGAGCAAACTATCACATGGGTCAATCGATTGTCATCTTCCCAGGTGGTGCTTCCGGGAATGAGGTACACATAAGAGAAGGTCTGCTGTACGGTATTCACATAAGCCCTGAGAAATTTCCCGCTGTGAAGTTTGTCTATCAAATTTGTAATATAAATACCGTTGCTCTTTAATAGCCCCTTTACTTGCTGGTTGAACTCATGGGTGGTAAGCTGGTAGGGAATGGAATAGT
>CAITCX010000192.1 GCA_903890885.1 uncultured Dehalococcoidia bacterium | reverse complement strand
GGGGACAGTAACGCCTCTGGTACAGAGTTACGCCCTGGTGCTCGCCTGCACCAATGGCGCCACTGCTAACAATATCATGGCGGAGTTCTCCGGTGGTAGCGGTGGTGAGGGTGACGACCTGTGGCAGTTCTTCCGCCAGTCCGTCCGGAGCGCCTATGGCTCTTTCGAGAAAGTGATGGACGGCTATAAGAAACTGCGCGCTGAGAATATCAGCCCCGCGGACCGGGCACAGATGCTTGAGGCATTACTCAAGCAAGCCAAGATCGGAGGGGATATCGCCGAGGCGGTAAGAGCTATGGCGATAGAGCGGCCACCCCGTAACTCATGGGAGATGCAGAATCTCATTACTTATGCCAGCTCCCACCTGCTTGAGGCACCACAAGCCCAGCGGGCCCAGAAAGTTGCTGACTTTGCCGCCGAAGGCACTCACTCCAAGCTCTGCCCCCTCTGCCGGAGCCGCCATTAGATTGGGATTTTAATCGGTTGACACTACCTGGCAGAGCACTTCTACCAGGTAGCAATCAACTGGTCAAAGTCGATTATTTTTCAAGAAATAGTGTTTTGACATTTTCGGGGCGATGGAATACTATTCTGCATGACGCCTGCCGGGGATTTGGACGTTCACCGTCCCTCACGGATTCCCCCCGTTTGCCCTGGCAGGAGTCACCAATAAAATCAGGTAAGTATCCCTTGACATACAGTAGGAGGCTAAAATGAAAATTAACAGAGTCTGGGCTATGCCGAACAAATGGACATTCCAAATACCGCCTATTGCCACGTTAATTTCACGATATGTTGGTGACGGTAAAGGCTGGATTGACCCATTCGCCGGGGAGACTTCACCCGCCGAAATTACCAATGCCCTTAATCCCGAACGAAAGGCGATGTATCACTTAGATGCTCTGGACTTCTTAAAGCAACTTAAAGGTCAATACAAGGGTATTTTGTTCGACCCGCCGTATTCTTACGAGCAAATGAAAGAATGTTATGCGAGTGTTGGAATTGAGAAAATACCAGTCCGCCAATGCACTAACTTTTACGGCGATTTAAGGGAATCAATTGTGCCTCTAATTTGTGCCGGCGGCACGGCTATCAGTTTCGGATGGAACTCAATCGGCATGGGTAAAACTCGCGGCTTTGAAATTATCGAGATACTTTTGATATGTCATGGCAGAGCGCACAATGACACAATCGTAACAGTCGAACGTAAAATACAAAGTTACTGTATATGAAGGGATACTTACCTAAAATCAAACGAGAATCAATCGATATTGCTAAGGAGCGAATCACATGAGAGTACCAATGACAAGAGAAGAGCTAAGCATTCTCCCGGGTATAGAAGCCGCGGACAAGGCAAGAATAGAGGACGTTATTGAAAATTCGATAGGTAGCGATGATAAAGAAGTCACTGCCCAGGTCCTTAACCAAGCGCTGCGCGGCTTCCTGGCAGAGACGCTCCTTGCAGTTATGGTCAATGACAACATTCGTGCAGAGATGGGAAGCGATGCCGCCTGTTTTGTTGATGGCTGGCGTTATTGCATGGAATTCGGAGACCCAGCTACAATGTTTCGGTATAAAAGAAAATAGGGGATATTATATTTTGGGGGAAAGATGTCAGACTTTTCAAAAAGTAGATTAAGCCACTCGGATAACTGGGCTACACCACAGGCTCTTTATGATGCTCTGAACACTGAGTTCCATTTCAACGATGATCCCTGCCCGATGATACATGACAATAGCGAGCTTTTCATGGGCGGCTTAGCCCGTGAATGGGGAACATCCACCTTCATTAACCCGCCGTACTCTAAACCTAGCCCGTTTTGCCAAAAAGCTTACGAGGAGTCTCTTCGAGGCAAAGTGGTCGTCGGACTGCTCCGCGGTGATACGTCTACCAAATGGTTTCATCATTGGGTGCTTAATAAGGCCAAGGAAATTAGGTTTATCGAGGGGCGAATTTGCTTCAACGGAAAACCGGCGCCCTTTTCAAGTATCATTGCGGTCTGGTGTCCGTAAAATAATAGCGATTATCTTTAAGGAGGCAAAAATGAGTAAGCAAACAGAATGGATTCTTTACATGCTAGGTTTTATGACTAGCAAAGGTTGGGGGTTTACCAAACAAGCTGCTGAAGATTTTAAGCGTACCTTCCCGGATATACCCCCAGATATGGTCGACCTGTCTACTAAGGAAGATAAAAAAGAAACATAAGCTCTATTATTTGAAGGAGGTTTAGCATGAATGGAATTTTAGCCGGGTTTGTCGGGATTCTAATAGGAGTAATTCTCGGCACTTTAGGGCTCTTGCCTCTTATTAATTGGATTGAGTATCGACAAACCTACAAAGATTATATCGCCGCTATTTCTGGAAGGAAAAATAGACCAAGTAAAAAATAAGCTCTATTTATCTTCCAAGAGAGGAGGTGATGTGAAATGAAACATGAGGATAATCCGCCCTCTCGTCCTAAACATATGACAGCGCCGGGGGTTCACCGAGCCGGCCGGGAGTAACGAGTGAAGCAGGAGGTTTATTATGGCCGCAGGCAAGAAAAAGACCCGGGCGTTTAAGGACCACCAGTGCCGGTACTGCAAACTGGCAGACAAGGGAAAGTTTCGACAGAACCGTCCCTGCTGCCCCCTACCCAATCCCCAGATTTTCAACGGGCACTGTAGGGATAGGGTGGACCTTAAGAAGGAGAAAGTATCATGAAAATAAATAGTTTCGTCTGGAAAGTAATTGAGGCTGACGCCTATTACTTCTACAAGAAAGGTTTCATAGGTTTTCTCGACTTCAGCCACATTGTTTGCTGGTTGAATGGCGCCACAGACCAACGAGCTTCACTAATAGCCGCAGGCTGG
>CAITCX010000191.1 GCA_903890885.1 uncultured Dehalococcoidia bacterium | reverse complement strand
ATTCCCAGGGTCATCTTGCCTTCCGTGCCGTTGGTGGAGGTCGTACCATAGCTGACCCTGCTAACTGCTCCATTAGTCAACACGAAGGCGGAGGGATAGTTCTCGGCTTTGCCGTTGCTGCCCAGGATGTAGAATTCGCTGAATCTTTCTCCTATCTTGGGTTTAGCGATAGTATAACCGAGTGTACCGATAGCTCCCAGGATGGCTAAAGCAAGAATAACGGTCAGGGCCTTATTCAAGGCGCTGCCTTCCCAACCCGGCATCCTCAAGCGGTATTCCGCAGCCAGGTTTAAACCTTCAGTCGTTCTTTTTTGTCTGATCAGGGCGATGACCGACATGATGAAGATAAAGGCTGTAATAGCAATAATGACCGGAACCAGTCTGATACCCCAGGGGGTGTAGTTAAGCCCTAGTCCCAGCAGGGCGGTGATGGCTATGCTCATACCGAAGCTCAGGGCGATGCGTTCGATGCCATCTATGCCTTTCTTCTTCTTTTCCATCTCGTTATTTGGGGCATCAGCTTCTTCGGCATTTGCCTGGTTACTGTTTTCCGGGGTTTGGGAGTTGCCAGCTTTATGGGGAAGAAAGAGGGTCGCCACCAGCGTGTACCCGGGGAAGAACAGCAGGAAAGGCAGTCCCAGCACTATGCGGGCGGCATTGCCAGGAATCAGCCAGATAGCCAGACATAATAGTGCGGTCAGGATGTCAATAATCAGAAGCCAATTTAACAGTTTGATTTTCAAATCTAAGCCTCAAATAAGTAATAAGTTTTAAGTTCTAAGTAATGAGTTATGAGTTACTAAATGACATGCGACATATTGTGACTTATTTTAAACATAAAAGGGGGCGGATGTCTATTGGGAGATAAAGGCGGAAACTGGAAACTACCTATTTTAAGTTGTTCCTGGCAAAATTAAAAATTTTACAGAATCGATCAAACGATAAGATTGGCTGCTTTGGCAGACGGGAGGTTCAGATGGCTCCACAATATAATAGAACATAAGTTCTCAATAAGCAAGGAAAGGCTGAGATAAAACATAAGTAGGGGAATATTTACCCAACTGTTACCAAATTGTTACTATTTATTTATTGCCAAGATGAGATTGAACGGAATATAATTAGATTATATGAAAATGAATAAACGTTCGCAATATATTGTTTTATCTGGGATTGGGCTTCTGGCTGTCGCATTACTGGTTTTGCTGGTGTCAACGTCGATGGTTTTCTCACCCACGGTCACTGTCATCGGCAGCAATCTTAACAAGTCTACTACAGACCAGGTGACGGTAACCACCAAAGCTGATTTCAGCGGTGAAGCCCAGATGAAGGCATTTCCGCTGGATATCGGCCCCTGGCACGGCGCGGAATATGATACTACTGCCACGGCCAAAGCCTTAAACGCCCCGGTTTTGCTGATGAGAAGTTATGTGCCTGAGACCCTCAGTCAGCCCTTATACCTGGTGGTGGTCCAATCCAAAACCAACAGCAGTTTTCACTCGCCAGATTACTGCTATAAGGCTCAAGGCTATCAAATCCAGGAAAACGCGGTTGAATATTT
>CAITCX010000190.1 GCA_903890885.1 uncultured Dehalococcoidia bacterium | reverse complement strand
TAGGGCACTGCGGCTTCTTCGCCAACAAGTCTGCAATCGGCAAAACACCGATCGGCCCTTCACGTAAGTTCTGTTTATTCAGGGCGAGTATTTGCCGGGCCATGAACGAAGAAGATATAAAACGAGTGCGTGAGGACTTTGGCCAGGCAACCAAAATGGCTATCAAGTCAGGGTTTGACGCAATCGAAATCCATGCCGGACACGGATATCTGCTTAGCCAATTCCTATCTGCGTGGACCAACAACCGTAAGGACCAATACGGCGGATCACTGGAAAACCGGCTGAGATTCCCGGCCTCCATAATTAATCATATAAGAGAAGTGGCCGGACCAGGCTACCCTGTACTGGTAAAAATGAATTGCGAGGACGGTTTTAAGGGCGGGATAAGCATCAACGAAGCAGTACAAGTGGCAAAAAAGTTTGAAGAGGCAGGCGCCAGCCTGCTGGTACCAAGCTGCGGATTTACCGCCAGGACTTCTTTCTACATGATGCGAGGCAGCGTTCCGATATTGGAATATGTAAAGTCGGAAATGAATCTGTTTACTAAGACGGGAATGGCTTTATTCGGCCGTTTTTTAGTAAAGGAGTTCCCGTTTAAAGAGCTTTTCTTATTTGACCAGGCCAAACGCATTAAAGATGCTGTTAAAATACCCGTAGCCTACATCGGTGGGGTCTGTTCAATTGATAACATGGACCAAGCCATGCAGGAAGGCTTCGAGTTCGTGCAGATAGGACGCGCTACCATTAAAGATCCAGATGTTATCAGAAAAATGCAATCCGGAGAAATAACCAGCGCAGATTGCGACCATTGCAACAGATGTGTTGCCGAGATGGCTGCCAATGGAGTAACGTGTGTATCTGAAACCCAGGGTTTCAAGGGCAACTGAGGTAGATAAACTGGCTTTTGCAGGCAGGTCATCAATTTAGCCGGTAATCCAGCATTTGCAAATACGAATATTCCTTCATCCACCACGTCCCCTGTGGTTATGATGACTTATGATATTTGTGATAATTTGGATAACAAAAAGAATTAGCATGATAATTCCCCATGCTAAAGAGGTTTTCCAGGGCATAACCACGAATCCATAGTTCATCGCATAATAAAGGCATAAATAGGGGACAGTTAACTTCCAATTCTTTTTCAAATTACCCCGAAAATCGATTTTGAAAACGTAATCAAACATCCATTCCATAGCCAGGAATGCCAGGAATATCACCAAAAAGATGCCATATTTCACCGTTTTATGTTCTAGTACAACCAGGATGATGGCATAGGTAGCAGGAATCGCCAACAATAAATACAACCAACCAATACGCTTCAGAAGTGCTAATCTATTCCTCCGAATTAAGAAGATAAAAATTAAAAAGACGCTGTTTACTAATCCGAGGAAAAAATAGAATATTTCAAGCATCTTGACACTCTATCCAAAAATTTTCTTTGGTTGATCGGAGTGGCTAATCAATGGCAGCCCTTCAATCATATGAAAACAATAATTTAGCTATCTTTTGATAGATCGACCAATCTTGAGCCGTCGGATTAATCCACCTATCTACCTTTATGGTCCAACCTTGAAACTGCTCCGTGTAATTTTTAATGGTCAGGTTACATTTGTTTTTTAAAAGGTTTTCTATTTCTTGATCATGAGTCAAGATGTCTATTAGACCGATTGAAGCATCATCGCCTCGCCAGGTGACGCCGATTACTTTGCCAAAAAGAGGAAATGCTTTCTTTCTAATTGTACGGATATTAACAAGTTTGTAACCTGGAACCTGCCGGCTATCCGGTACGCCGAAAATAACCCACCATTGCGGAGGACTGTTTTTACTGCCATCTTTTTTCCATATATTGGCCCATTTGATCACCCCTCAGGTTATGTCAATAATACCGAGTGAACGCAGGTACCAAAATTTTTCAATCTTTTCTTCCCATCTGCCACGCTCTGCTAAAACTCCAGCCACGCCGAAAGAATTTAGATTCCTGGCCAAATCGTCTCTGCTTTTGTCGCGTAATCTTTTTATCATAAGTATAGGTTTTTCTTTAATCGTTCCCTGATCTTGAACGAATCTTTTGGTAGCTAAACTCAGCAATTTCCTAACAAGATTATAGATATAAACGCCTGATAAAGCCAGCGGCATTTAAGAGTCAATTGAATGGATCGATGGCCATTTCCATCATTATTGGGAAAGACAGGTTTGCCACCAACCGATAAGGATTTTCCCTTCCCGGTACTTGACAACAGATATGCAAATGTTACAGTATATCGTCAGGTGATATATCGGATAGCGTTATATTGAGACACATTATTCAGGTGGTGTTTATGGCAGCTCAAGAAGATACTCAAAAATATCTGCCCCTGACAGAAGCAACTTACTACATCATGCTAACTCTCATTGAGCCGCTGCACGGATATGCAGTCATGCAGAAAGTTGAGCAAATCAGTCTGGGGGCTGTCAAGGTCGGACCGGGGACTCTCTACGGTGTCCTGGATATGCTGGAAAAAGCCGGACTGATTACCATGGTTAAGGAAGAAGAACGGCGAAAAAGCTACGCACTAACCCCCAGGGGGAAAAATGTGTTGTTAAGCCAGATCAAAAGATTAGAGGTCATGACCCGGAATGGCTCAGCAATACAAAATTACTTGAAATGAACGATGCTTGCAGTGAGGGAGGAATCATGGAGACCATGCACAAGTTTAAATGGTTTTGGGCCTGGCAAGATGATAAAGAGGAATTCTGGCTGAGAACGATGTCCCTAAAAGGTTGGCACCTGGTAGCCGTAAAGCCATTCGGGAGCTACAACTTCAAGGCTGGCGAGAAGACAGACTATACCTATTGCCTTGATTACCAGATTAATAAGAAAGACAGAGAAAACTATCTGCAATTATTACAGGACGCCGGTTGGGAACATGTTGGTGAAATGTCCGGCTGGCAATATTTCCGCAAGTAAGCTGAGCCAGGAGAGTCGCCAGTGATCTATACAGATGCCGATTCCAAGGTAGCCAAGTATAAAAGACTACTTGGCTACTTGATGATTTTCCTTCCTATTTACTTTGTACTTTTTCTCGATGCAATGCGCAGCCATCCATACTCATGGTGGGGAATCATCCGGATGATTATATTTATTATCCTGTTGTTTTGGGCATATGTAATTATCAGACTGGCCTTAAGAATCAGGCAGTTGAGAAGATAATAAAATGTAAATAAAAGAAGATGCCCAAAAGCACGTTATGTGGAAACATATATTACAAAACGGGCGTGCTCTTCTATGAGAAGCACGCCCGTGGTTGTCTACAACCTGGCAGAACTTATTTCTAGGTTTGTCTCGGCGGTTTTTGGGTTTTCAACAGTTCTTCTCTGGCCTTGATGTCTTCAGGAGTTCTGATATTATGTAAACTGGCCGTTACTGAGGCGAGGGTAATGTCCTTCATGGCCGCCAGCAATACGTCGCGAGTGACTTCATTTTCCGGAACAGTGAACGTGGGTTCTCTCATCAAAGCGTAAAGGGTCCAGTGATAAAGCTTGTCGCCACCATCGAATGAGCAAGGCGGTTCATATCCCTGGAATTTATGTTCGCACAAACCCACTTTACCAACTGCATTTCCCACATCCTTGGGCAGGCCTTTGAGAGTAGGCGGAATATTATAAACGGTCCAGTAGTACTTGGCGCCACCCGGGCCGCGCGGACCACCACCATGCCCACTTCCAGGAGGGCCACCACCGGGAGGACCGCCAGCGCCCTGAGGACCGCCACCAGTTCGAGGAGGACCTCCGGCATCATGAGGTCTATTGCCACCACCGGGGGGAGGACCGCCCCCACCGGGGACATGCCACATTATTAAAGCCAGGCTCTTAGTACCTTCCGGTACGCCAGCCCATTCCACTGGCGGTGATAAATAACCGCCGTCGCAGTTGAATTCCTTGTCGAGTCTACCTCCGCTGTCCGTGTTACCAACTCTGATAGTTAACCCTTGTTGCATGGCACCCTCCTTTAATTGCTCTTTGTTTTTACTTATGAGTCAACCGGCTTCACTACCGATTTATCAACATGCAGCTTAAACATATTTGGAATTTTATTATAATCCTATTACAGATTTAAATAAACTACACAGGCAATTTGGTTTTCTGAACAGTATTTATGCGCTGGGACCGTGGCAAGAGAAGAATGGGATTTCGGCCATCCATGCTAATACTCTAATACCATAACTGGTATCCCACAATGAATGGTTGGGGAATGTTACTGTCAAGTATTTGTCGGTGCGATATTGAGAGAGACACGAGTTTTTCACAACAATGCTATATTGGACACGAACTTCAACGTTTTCACCCAGGGACGAGAGGCATGAGGGCCATATAAAGCTGGCAATCCAGCCTTAATCCATTCATCAGGCTCTTGGCTCGATAGTTTTGTAACGATGCGTCGTACTTTCTTCTTCGGCAGGATAACCTGGTTTACAGCCTCATCTGGGGGAACTCCTTCGATCCAACCGGTTAGTTTCTTTTCAATAACCAGAAAGCGTATGCAGAGCAATCGGCGGATGCCCTTGAGTGTCCAGCTCATGCCCTGGTTCTTCATCCGCCTGACTATTAACTTATCGATATTGCCCTCTATTGCCCCGGTATGCCTGAGAGCCTCCCCGGCCTCGCCTAGCCCCAGGCGGTAGTCTCCCACCCCACAACTGTTTTCTTCCAGATAGCGATAAGCCCTGGCGATTTTAAGGGCCTCTTCCCCTTTGGCCTTCTTCATCGACTCAGCCATGATTTCCAGACCCTTCGCCACTTCGCCTCGTTCACAAGCTGCCCAGATCAAACCTTTAGTCTGGTTATCTCGCCCAAAGGCGCTACATAGTTCCTTATGCAGATGATACCTATCAAGCTGGTAGCGTCCATTAACATAACTGGCTCCATCTTTAATCCAGCGTGCTCCATCTCCACCTACCAGAGTATCGGGAATCCTGGATAGGTCGTAGGTTTTTTGGAGCTTCAAACTCAGACCGGACCAGAATTGATCACCGCTTGCCACAGAACTGAAGATTGTTTTATTAACAGTCCGATAGCGGTCTTTCCCAATCTTCCTCCAACCTTCATAAGCAATGCCCAATTTGACTTCAGTTCTGCGCTCATTTTCCCTTTGTAACGATAATATGACCCCATCGGCTTCAACCATTAGTCTGGATAGTTGTTTATTGTCTCCCTGGGGTATCTCTCCGGTCTTTATGAACCATTCCAGCTTACGCTTTTCTTGCTCTATATAGGGATCGGCCGCTTTGGCTACCATGCGCCAGATGGTCTGATGTGGTAAATCGACCGCTGAAGCCTTCCGTAGTATCTCTGCGCTGCGTCGATAGGGCATTTGACTGGCCGTCTCTAAGGCCAATTCTTGCACCTTAAGCGTGGTATGACTGTATTTGCCCATCCCCATCAGTGTGTCTAACAGACACCGCCGCCCCCCATCCCCTCCCCGATATTCCCGTCTCTTGATCCGCACCGGTCCCAGACAGGTCTGATACCATACTGACCTATTTTGCTCGATCTGAAGATTAGACCCCCGATGACTGGCTATTGCTTCGTCCACCTCTTCCAGAATGGATTTATAATAGTCCCTAGCTATTGAGTTGAACTTTTCCTGAATCTTTTTATCTAAGTGCTTTAAAAAGTCCTTGAGTTCCACTAATGAGTCCGTTAAACTGATGGTCAAGAGAGACCTCCTGTCAATATCTTTTTGGTTTGAGAGCCTTAAAATATATTGCAGTGTCTCTCTTCTGTTTTCAAATCCTTCCGACAATTATGTTACTGTATCTAAATGTTCTACCTTGTGTCCACAAGTTTTTGTTATATAAAATTGAATTGTTGAGCGTTGTCTTTTCTTGACATCTTAGTCCAACAGTGTATAATAACTCCTAATACCTTCAAACTTCATCTCAATATCCCTTTTTCTGTTAATAATTTCATATTTATTTTCTCGATTTAATTAATTTGGCTTTGTAAAATATAAATCAAATCTGTTTCATGATTTGTTGTGTAAAAAGGAGAAAACCAAATGACTACCCCGCAGTATAAACAGCTTCGTCAATCTTATGGATTCGATGAAGTAGCCATAGTCCCCGGTGATGTCACCATTAATCCGGACCAGACTAAACTTGATTTCAAGATAGGTAAAATAAACTTCGCTATCCCTTTCATGGCTTCTGCTATGGACGGCGTAACCGATGTCAAGTTCGCCATTGCTATGAGTAAATTGGGCGGGTTGGCTGTCCTCAATCTTGAAGGGGTTCAGACTCGCTATGAGAATCCAGAAGAGGTACTGAGCGAGCTTGCAAACGCAGGACCTGACACAGTCACCGCGCTTATGCAGAAAATCTATTCCACTCCCATTAAGGAAAGCCTGGTAGGCAAGCGAGTTGAAGAGATCAAGAAAGGTGGTGCTGTGGCCGCAGTTGCTGTCACACCGGCTAATACCAAGAAATTTGCTT
>CAITCX010000189.1 GCA_903890885.1 uncultured Dehalococcoidia bacterium | reverse complement strand
TCAGCCGTAATATTATTATGTATATCTAATACTTCGGCGTAAGGAATTAAAAAGGTCTGTTTAACCTCCATAGGTAAAGCCTGCTGGTTGACAGTCCTGTGTGGATCGGGTGCATAAATAAGTGGTTCAGGTCCTCTATCCCATTTCCCACTAATAACTTCTGGAATTATCTGGTTAATTCCTTTTTCATCGTAGAATCGCATAAATATCTTACAATAGTATGCGGGCGATTTTCCTATATTCTTTACTAGCAAATGATAAAACGCCCGTTTTGCAACGACGGTAAGAGGTTGGATAGATGGTCCTTCTTTTGAAAGTTCAATTATTAGTTTTGGCTGCCTATACTTTTCCCAAATAACGATTGCAACGAGTGACGCAACTAGACCACCAATAATTGATGCTAACCAATTCAATAAATTGCTCACCAAATCACTCCTATCAGACAAATATCGGGATTTTTGCTATTTCATGCGTACATCTATTACTAATAAGAATTGGCTGTTTTATCAAAATGATGAGCCATTAGTTTAATTAACGTCAATAATGTGAGGGAAACCCATACTAATGAGATTAGCTTCTTTATAGTCAGTCTCATTGGCTAGTTTATCGGTTACAAAAAGACTGACGTGCCAACCTGGTTCAGAATATCTGGGAAGAGTGGTTGTTCCAGTAAAAGTTTTGTCCAAGACACCCTGGGATTTTTCAATTGCCTGCCAATTATGATATTTACCGGATGGGCCAGTAACTGACCATACTATCATGTAAACCCCTGACATATCATCAATTACCCTAGAAGTATAAGGAATTATCTGGTCTGAGTTGGTGATATCAGCACTTTTTGGCTTAAAATCCAGGGATATTAGCTTGGCCGGAGTCGAATCTGAATTACTTGTTGTGGTTGGTGTAGACGTCGGGTTAGGAGCAGAAGTTGGAAATGATGATGGTGTTGGCGTTGTAATTGGCGGCGTAGTTGGTGTAATTGTAGGCGTCGGCTTTGGTATAAGCGTCGGTACAGATGTGGGAGTTAAAGTAGGCCCAGGTGCTGTGACAGGGGCCGTTTGAGCAAATGGCGTAACCTTAACAGTTGGAGGTGTTATAACAGGTTCTATTGCACAGCCAGTGAAAAAAATAGACAGAATAATACAACAGGCCGCAACATAATAATTTGTTTTCATACCGTTAATCGTAAATTCCGAGGAGGGCAATGTCAATACCTCAAAACACTCTCTGGACTTTCCGTGCGGAATGTAGCTGAAAATATTCTGACGATTCAGCAGAGAGTGGTTTTGGCGAAAAGCTGAAATTAAACTCAGTCAGTGTCTAGAGAATGCGAACAAAAAACTTCAGACCTTCTCCTTTGATGAAAAGCGGAGCATTATGGATGACCTGGATATAAAAGTAATGTCTACCCGTGATGATAACAATATCAGGGCAGCCATACCTATCGAACTTACACCTATTCAACAACCAGAATAATTTATTACCACTGCATGAATATGGGGATAATCGCATGAACTTAAAATTAAAATATTAGGAATTCGGTAACATCAAATAGTTAATTAGATGAATATTCCACTGCCAGGTCTTTCTTGGCCTGCTCGAAGGCCTCTTTCTTCTGCTCGTAATCCAGCGAGAGCGTCTCCCATTCTCGAGCAAGGCTGGCAATGATAGGTTTCAACTCATGGTGCCGCCTGGTGCGGGCCTTGATCTCATTGGCGTCCCCGTAGGATTCCGGATTGGCAAAGGAGGCTTCCAGATCACTGTATTCCGCCTCCAGTTTATGCATCTCTGCCTCAATTGCATCTATCCGTTTTTTCAGGGGAGAGCTTTCGCGGAAGAAGGTGTTGCGGAGTGTACCTTCGGCAACCTTACGCTGACGCTGGACATCGCGTGAAGTTGCGTCCCCGGATGGACCTCGTCCATTGGCTTTAAATGTCGACACATCTTCCAGGCCCTGTCCCGCTTTCCAGTCCAGGTATTCATCATAATTGCCCTGATAAACTACGGGTTCGCCGTTTCTAATTTCAATGATTTTATCGGCAATATCCCTGATGACGGTGCGGTCATGCGTAATGAAACACAGCGTACCGTGATAAGCGTCCAGGGCATCCGACAGCATCTCCCGGGAGTTGATATCCAGATGGTTGGTCGGCTCATCCATCAACAGGAAGTTGGCCGGACGCACCAGCATTTTAGCGATTGAGAGACGGCTCTTTTCGCCGCCGGAGAGAACTGACACTTTTTTATAGGCGTCATCACCGCTGAAAAGGAAAGTGCCCAAAAGCGCCCGCAGCCTCTGCTCAGACTCATCCGCAGCCACCTTTCTTAATTCTTCCAGAACGGTATTCTCAGGGTCCAACAGTTCAAGTTGATATTGAGCGTAATAAGCAGTGGTAACGTTTTGACCCAGCTTGCGCTCTCCACCCTCAAAGGGCAGCACTCCGGCCAGTATTTTCAAGAGGGTGGTCTTGCCGGCGCCGTTCGCCCCTACCAGCGCCACCCGGTCTTTTCTTCTCAAAGACAGATTAAGGTCGCGGTATATGATATTGCCGTCATAGGCTTTCGCCACATGTTTGAGTGAAATCACCTCATCCCCGCTACGCGGCGGGTCAGGAAAAGTAAAATGGATTTTCTGGGTATTGCGCGGGATGACGATACGTTCCACTTTAGCCAGGGCCTTGATGCGGCTCTGCACCGCGGCAGCCTTGGTAGCCTGACTGCGGAACCTTTCTATGAAGCGCATTTCCTTTTTGATTTTGATGTTCTGGCGTCTAGCGGTAGATTCCAGGACAACCAGGCTCTGCTTGCGGGCTTCCACAAATTCATCATAACTACCATGGAAGAAAATGACATCATCCTTTTCAATAGCGATGATTTTATGAGCTATCCGGTTCAAGAAGGCCCGATCGTGGGAGGTTACCAAAACAGCGCCCTGATAGGCTCGCAGATAATTCTCAAACCACAGGCAAGATTCCAGATCGAGATGGTTGGTGGGTTCATCCAGCAGCAGCAGATCGGGGTTGATTACCAGCAACTTGGCCAGCGTAACCCGCATCTGCCAACCGCCGCTGAATTCCTTCAAGGGACGTTGAAAATCTTTTTCTTTGAAACCCAGGCCGCTCAGAATAACTTCAGCTTCGTGTTCGAGGTTATAACCGCCTACCAGTTCGAATTTGTGCTGCAATTCTCCCAGTTCTTGCAGCAATTCCTGCGGATCGGCTTCATCGCCGCCTTCAGCCAGGGCTTCCTGTATAACCTTGATACGATGCTCCAAACCAGCGATTTTATTTGAGGCGTGTACCACATGGTCGAGCAAGCCTTCATAAGAATCGGGGGTGATTTCCTGCCTGGCGTAGCCGATAGTGATGTCCTTGCGCATAGAGATGGAGCCGGAATCGGGGGAGACATGACCGACCAGGATTTCAAACAGAGTGGTCTTGCCAGAACCGTTGGGTCCGATCACGGCCACACGGTCGCGCGCCCCCACGTTAAAAGTCACTCCGCTAAAAAGAACCTGCTCGCCAAAGGATTTGGAAATATTGGAAACAGCTAACATAAATGCCTGATTTTCCCTTTAAAACATTATTATCATAACCGGTTCAACCTTACTATTATAGGCTCAAAGTGCAGGAGTTGTCTTGTTTTTAAAACTCATCGGATAGAATTCAAGACACTTCGTTTATCTAAAAAGGGGACTATCTACAAACCTGGGAAGAAATAACGAGGCATGAAAAATGATCATCATTTTTCATGCCTTCAATTTGATTTAAGAGGTCAAAACAACTGCGCTTTTATCTTTCCAGGATAAGGGCTGCGCCCATACCCCCTCCACCACAGATGGCTACGAGCCCATACCTGGCATTCCGCCGATTCATTTCATAAAGCAGAGTAGTGGCGATGCGGGTACCGGTGGCTCCCAGAGGATGCCCCAGAGAAATACAAGAACCATTGACATTGATACGTTCGTAGTCTTTCTCTGTGATACCCAAATCCCTGAAATTGGCCAAAACCTGCGCAGCAAAGGCCTCATGGATCTCTATGAGGTCTATGTCTTCAAGTTTCAGGCCGGCCTTGTTTAAAGCCTCGTTGACTGCTCCTGCGGTGGCTTTATAAGCATAACGGGGATCAGCTCCGCTGAAAGAAAAGGCTTTCACATAAGCCAGCGGCTTCAAACCCAGGCTTTCCATTTTGGATTCTGAAACAAGTACAACTGCCGCGGCTCCGTCGTTCTCACCAGAAGAGTTAGCTGCGGTACAGATCCCGCCGATGATCGGTTTAAGTTTGCTAAGGGCCTCAAGAGTTGAATTCGCCCGCGGACGCTCATCCTGAGTAAACATTACCGGATCACCTTTTTCCTGGGGAACAGGAACAGGAATTATTTCCGGGACGAATACGCCTTTAGTTATAGCGGCATAAGCCCGATTGTGACTTCTGACAGCCCAACTATCGGCTTCTTCCCGAGTCAGGTTATATTCCTTGGCAGCTGCCTCGCCCCACGTCATCATCGTAGGCACATAGCCAAAACGGCTGACCGGTTGAGACATCACCCTGGCGCGCAGAATCCGGTCATACAAGGGTGTGCTCCAGGTGGAGAGGCTGCCGTGGCCGCGAGGCATATCCCCGGTTCCGCCCATTGACCAGCGCATTTCACCTTTTAAGTAGAACTCGGCAGTGCTCATGCTTTCAACACCACCGCAAACACATATTTCGCTGTTACCGGATTGGATCATCATGGCCCCAAATGAAAGCACATCGACTCCGGAGGGGCAGCGCCTATCCAGTGTTATACCCGGGATCTCCACCGGCCACTGGGCAAGCAGCAACCCCATTCGAGCGATATTGACATATTCGCCACTCTGATAGTTCTGCCCCATGATCACCATATTGATCATTTCTGGCTGTATATTAGCCCTTGTAACAGCTTCCTTCAGAACAAGGGGAGCCAGCCGATAGGCCGGTACTGTACGGAGGGTACCTCCAAAATTACCGATGGGTGTTCGCACTGCGCTAACGATCGCAACTCTATTCATTTATACCTCTTTTAATTCTGTGCCAGTAAAATAATTTAGAATTTCACTGATTGCACAGATTTTATCCAGTTTAGTCTTACTAATAATTCATTATTTAATATAAGCAGGTAAAAATCAACCCCATATCAACAGCCCTGAACCCGGTGCCTTGACCTGCTCGCTGAGGATGTCTATCATACAGGTAAAGGAT
>CAITCX010000188.1 GCA_903890885.1 uncultured Dehalococcoidia bacterium | reverse complement strand
GGTGCGTCATCCAATCCGGCCTCTTTCGGGTGTGATTTTATGACTCATGTCACGAGCTATGGTTATAAGGGTAAAATCTACCCTATAAATCCAAAGCAGAGCGAGATGTTTGGGCTTAAGGCGTACCCCGACTTGCTCAGTGTGCCTGAGAACATAGATTACGTTATCAGTTTGATTGGCGTAAATAATGTTCCAGCTCTTTTGTCGCAATGTGCCAAGAAGGGTGTAAAGGGCGTGCATATCCTGGCGGGTCGCGGAGCTGAAACCGGGCGGGCTGATGCGATACAGTTAGAGGCAGATATAATAAAAGCTGCCCGGGACTACGGTATCAGATTGCTGGGCCCCAACTGCCTGGGTGTTTTTTGTCCAGAAACCGGTTTAGCATTCGGTTACGATTTCCCCAAAGAGCCGGGTTGTGTGGGCGGCGTCATCCAGAGTGGCGGCAACTCTACCGATCTCATGCATATCGGGGCCTTGCGCGGTCTTAGATTTAGCAAGGTAGTCAGTTATGGCAATGCCCTGGATATTAACCAGAATGATCTTTTCGAATACTTTTTGAATGATTCGAAAACCAAAGTAGTTGTGAGCTATATCGAAGGTCTAAAAGGTGACAGCCGTGAATTTCTGAAATTGCTTCGTCAGGTTACTGCTAAAAAACCTGTCATTATTTTGAAAGGTGGAAGGACCAATGCCGGGGCCAAACTAACCGTTTCGCATACTGCCTCTCTGGCAGGGTCAGGCAAGATCTGGGATATTGCAGTCAGACAGGCTGGGGCTATTCCAGTACGCAATTTGGATGAAATGATTAACATGGCTGTGGCCTTTTCAATGTTGCCGCCTATTAAAGGGAAACGGGTCGGGATAGCAGGCTGCGGAGGAGGCAGGAGTATCCTTTCAGTCGATGCATGGGCTGATGAGGGTTTTGATATTCCAGCCTTGCCAGAGGAAATACGACAAGAATTAAAAAATCGCGGTTCACAGATATGGGACTGGATAGGTAACCCGGCGGATGCTTCTATCACGATCCCCGGTGATGCGTATTCGATGACTTCTATAACCGCTGAGATGGCTAAAAATCCGGCCTTTGATTTTATCGCTACCGATGCCCAGGAAGATCCGCCTTTCGGCAAAGACCGCTTTGTTCAAGAGTTGACCGAAAATATCCAGGGGTTTATCAAAGCCAGAAAGGAAAACGAAAAACCGTTGCTGGTGGTTTATGATGAGCGGTCTGTAGGTATCACTGAAGCGGAGAGCTGGAACTATCAAACCCGGGCTAAACTGAGGACCCTTTTAGTAAATGAAAAGGTGCCTTTCTTTCCAAGCACGGATGAAGCCGCCAGAGCTGTCAACGAGTTAATTGCTTATTATCAGAGAAGAGAAGAATCAAGCAGGATGTAATCCCTGGAAATACCAGGCCCTGTTCAATCTTATTTTCAGATAGAGGGTTTGCAGAATTCGTTTTTAATCTGTGAAAACAGTTCTGACATTATAGCCGGGATGGTGTCCAGGTCCCTGGAAATAATCATATCTACTGCTACATAGATGTCTTCTGGCAAGGGTAGCACTTTGAGCTTTCCGGCTAAAATCTCAGCTTCGACGTCTTTGATGTACCACAGGCCGACGCCGTTGCCTTCCTGGGCAAAGATCTTTCCGCAATCAACATTGAGGGTTTCCACTGCAAAACGCGGGGATTTGGCAACTCCGGCCGCCTTGAGTTTATCAGTGATAATCGACCTCACTAAAGAGTCTTGAGGACCCACAATATACATGGAGTTTTCCAGATCACTCCATTCTACTCTGGGTTTTTTAACAATAGGTGAATCTGGCGACGCGACAAATACCAGTTTCTCTTTCCCGGATATTTCCTGGACTTTCACGTTGTGGTCAGAATAATCCGTACGCAGCACAATGCCCAGGTTTATTTCCAGATCAGAAACACCCTCTAAAATTTTGTTGGTAACCGTGCTGACTATTTGGAGGTTGACCTCAGGATGTAATTTTGACATTCGGGTGAGCACGGGTGTCACAATATTATGAAAAAGGGGGGAAACTCCTATGCAGATATAAGTCTCCTTGAGCATATGCAAATATGTATCTGCACTGTTTAATTGGGACCAGGCAGCTTTGGAGTACTTATACAGGCCTTTGCCGGCTTCGGTCAAACAAAATCTCTGTTTCTTAATATTAAACAGCTTGACCCCGGCATACTTTTCCAAGGCCTTCAGGTGATACGTTATGGTTGGCTGCGTCAAACAGAGTTTCTCGGCAGCCAGGGATACACTTTCTTCCCTGGCTACATAGTAGAAAATAATTAACTGGTTGGCATCTAAATTTAAAATCGTCATACAATGAAAATTATGGGTTATTTCGGTTGAACATTGCGAGTATCTCTATTAAGTTATAGAAAAAATTGGCTTGTAATTGGGCGATAGTGGTTTGTATAATGAATATGCTCGCAGTATATCATGTGTTCTATTTTTATGTCCAATTACTGGTACTATGAACTCTTTTCCGCTACGCACAATATCAATTGATGAGGTTTAATATGACTAATGAAGAATCTGTAAAAGCGCAGGAATTAAGGAATATGTTGGGTCGTGAGACTCCGCCTCTGGAAATAGAAGTGGAGCAGGGCAACTTCAGGCGTTGGGCGGAGGCCGTAGGTGATTACAATCCTCTGTGGACTGATCCGCAATATGCAAAAAAATCGAGGTACGGCTATACCATTGCTCCCCCAACTTTCGCCATCGACCGCGGGATAATTCCCCTGGCAGATCAGCTTATCCCCCTTTCTCCTAAATTTCTCAATGGCGGCACGGAGATTGAGTTTTTAAAGCCGATAAAAGTTGGCGATACGATAACAACTACAGCCAAATTGATCGACATAAAAGAAAAAGCGGGCAGTACCGGCAAGCTTGTCTTCATGACACTTGAGATAAATTATAAGAACCAGAATGGTGAATTAGTTCGTAAAGCCAAAAATACTTTCATTCAGGTTTTCGGTTAGGAGCGAAATAATGGTAAAAAATAAATTGTATTTCGAAGACGTAAAAGAGGGACAATCGATACCCTCTTTGGTTAAACATCCCACCCCTCGTCAACTTGTGATGTGGGCAGCGGCAAGTGAAGAATATCATGAAATCCACTATCACCTGGAATCTGCCAAATCCGAAGGCCTGCCG